>JALVDE010000476.1 GCA_027009375.1 Gammaproteobacteria bacterium | reverse complement strand
TGAAACTCTGGCCCAGGAAATGGAAAATACCCGGCAGCAGATGGATGAGATGATGCGTTCTGCTATTAAAATGGCTAACTATGCTTTTGTAGAGCAACGTGAATCCAAAGAAGAAGTTGTGATCCGTGGTGAAACGAATCTGATGCAGTATGAAGATATTGCGGATATGGGACAGATGCGCCAGTTGTTTGAAGCTTTTCATGAAAAACAGCATATCCTGTCCATTTTAAACCAGGTCAGTAATGCAGACGGGGTTAAACTGTTTATCGGTAATGAATCCCGCTACCAGCCGTTGAATGACTGTTCGGTAGTGGCTGCCCCCTATCAGATAGACGGACAGACCATGGGAGTACTGGGCGTTATTGGACCAACCCGCATGGCTTACGATAAAGTGATTCCCATTGTGGATTTGACGGCAAAATTATTAAGCTCAGCCTTGAATCATGAAAACTAACCCTTATATAAAGTGTGTCAATTATTAAATTACCTTTAAAGCCCGCAAAACTCAGGGCTTTAAAATAAGAACTATCAAACAGGATTAAACCAGGAATACAAAATGGCAGAAGAACAGAAAGTGGATGGACAGTCAGCAGAGGAAAACAGTACACAGGCCTCAAATGCATCTGACCGGGCACAGGAAACAGCACAAGGTAATGACAACAGTGGTGAAGTCACGGATGAACTGGCAGCTCTGGAAGCAGAAGAACTGATAGCACATATTAAAAAAGTGCAGGCAAAAGCCGATGAAAACTGGGACATTGCTCTGCGCACCAAGGCTGAAATGGAAAATGTTCGCCGCCGTACCGAAAAAGAAATTTCCAATGCCAGAAAATTTGGTGTTGAGAAACTGGTCAATGAAATACTACCGGTTAAGGATTCCATGGAAATGGGCTTAAAAGCCGCCATTGAACTGGATACCGATGATGAAGCGGTACATAAAATCCGTGAAGGTATGGAACTGACCTTAAAAATGATGAATGACGCCATGGCAAAAATTGGTGTAAAAGAAGTCGCACCACAAGAGGGTGAACCCTTTAATGCCGATTACCACCAGGCCATGTCCATGCAGGAAGTACCGGGCAGAGATCCCAACACCATTGTTGCAGTGGTACAGAAAGGTTATACCTTAAATGATCGTCTGATCCGCCCGGCTATGGTTATGGTGGCAAAATAATGGTTGCTTTAAACGTGTTGCGAAATTTGCTTAAAATACACTAAAAAAGCATAAAAACTTAAAAAACACGCAAAAAAGCACAAAAAAGATTTAATTAACACTTGAAAAGTGGGGGCATAACCCCATCTTCTTTAGCAAGATTGAAACTTTAATACGATTTGTAAAAAATTAAGTACAAAATAATTGTACAAAAAGTACAAAATAAAAATTCTGAGGAGAACAAACAATGGGCAAAATTATCGGTATTGATTTGGGTACAACCAACTCATGCGTAGCGGTCATGGATGGTGACAAGCCAAAAGTTATAGAAAATGCAGAAGGCGATCGCACCACTCCATCTATCGTTGCTTATACAGAAGATGAAATTCTGGTTGGACAGCCAGCCAAACGCCAGGCGGTAACCAATCCAGCCAACACAATTTATGCAGTTAAACGTCTTATCGGACGTACTTATGATGAAGAAGCAGTACAGAAAGATATTGAACTGGTACCTTATAAAATTATTAAAGCAGACAATGGTGATGCCTGGGTAGAAGCTCAGGGTAAGAAAATGGCGCCACCTGAAGTATCTGCAAAAATTCTGCAGAAAATGAAGAAAACGGCAGAAGACTATCTGGGTGAAACCGTAACAGAAGCGGTTATTACTGTGCCTGCTTACTTTAATGATTCCCAACGTCAGGCCACTAAAGACGCAGGTAAAATTGCCGGTCTGGATGTAAAACGTATTATTAACGAGCCAACTGCAGCCGCACTGGCTTATGGTATGGACAAGAGCAGGGGCGATTCTACCGTTGCGGTATTTGACCTTGGTGGTGGTACATTTGATATCTCCATTATCGAAATTGCTGAAGTTGATGGTGAACATCAGTTCGAAGTACTGTCCACTAACGGTGATACCTTCCTCGGTGGTGAAGACTTTGACTTACGCCTGATTGATTACCTGGCGGATGAGTTCAAGAAAGACCAGGGTATGGATTTACGTGGTGACCCACTGGCCATGCAGCGTCTGAAAGAAGCCGCAGAAAAAGCCAAGATTGAACTGTCCAGTGCACAGCAGACTGATGTTAACCTGCCTTATGTGACTGCAGATGCATCTGGTCCTAAGCACCTGAATGTTAAGGTAACCCGTGCCAAGCTGGAGTCTCTGGTAGAAGAACTGATTAAGCGTACCATTGAACCCTGTAAAGTCGCACTGAATGATGCCGGACTGTCCGTTAAGGATATTAACGATGTGATTCTGGTCGGCGGTCAGACCCGTATGCCTAAAGTACAGGAAGAAGTACAGGCATTCTTTGGTAAGGAACCTCGTAAAGACGTTAACCCCGATGAAGCCGTGGCTGTAGGTGCAGCGATTCAGGGCGGTGTCTTAGGTGGTGACGTTAAGGATGTCCTGCTGCTGGATGTTACACCACTGTCTCTGGGTATTGAAACTGCCGGTGGTGTGATGACCAAACTGGTTGAGAAAAATACTACGATTCCTACCAAGGCATCACAGGTATTTACCACAGCGGATGATAATCAGACTGCGGTAACGGTACATGTCCTGCAGGGTGAACGTGAAATGGCCAGTGCCAATAAATCACTGGGTCGTTTTGACCTGTCGGATATTCCACCCGCACCACGTGGCACACCACAGATTGAAGTATCCTTTGACCTGGATGCTAACGGTATTCTGAATGTATCGGCTAAGGATAAGGCGACCGGCAAGGAACAGTCCATTGTGATTAAAGCGTCCAGCGGTCTGTCCGATGATGAAGTCAACCGTATGGTTCAGGATGCTGAAGCACATAAGGAAGAAGACAAGAAGTTCCATGAACTGATTACTGCTCGTAATACTGCAGATAATATGATTCATGCCACTAAGAAGTCCATGGAAGAGCTGGGTGACAAACTGGAAGAAAGTGAAAAAACGTCCATTGAAGCGGCGGTTAAAGACCTTGAAGAAGCCATTAAGGGTGACGACAAGGACGACATCGAAGCTAAAACCAAGGCTCTGACCGATGCGTCTGCGAAAATGGCAGAACGTCTGTATGCTAACCAGGGTGATGCTGCAGGCACTGCCGGCGGACCTGGTGCAGCAGAAGCTGAAGGCGCTGCTCAGAACACTGCTGATGACGATGTAGTTGACGCAGAGTTCGAAGAAGTGGACGATTCCAAGAAGTAATTAGTCTCACTATGAAGCTCGCGTCCGACATAATCAGTTTTGACTATGACCGGCGCGGAGCGCTTAAGAACACAGGATGGGGATTTTCCCTCTCCTGTGTTTTTTTGTTTTAAATAAAAAATTACAAATAATTTTGCGACCAGAATTACCATCATCAGATAAAGAAAGCAGACATGTCGAAAAGAGATTATTACGAAGTACTTTGTGTTGAAAAGACGGCCAGTGAGGTAGAAATTAAAAAAGCCTATCGCCGTCTGGCCATGAAGCATCATCCCGATAGAAACCCGGATGATACTGAGGCAGAAGCTAAATTCAAGGAAGCCAAGGAAGCCTATGAAGTGCTTTCCGATGCCCAGAAACGGGCGGCCTATGATCAGTTCGGTCATGCCGGAGTTGAGCAGGGAGCCGGAATGGGCGGCGGCCCTGGCGGGAATTTCAGTGATATTTTTGGTGATGTGTTCGGCGATATCTTTGGCGGTGGTGGAGGTGGCGGCCATCGTGGTGAACGGGTCTACCGCGGGGCCGATCTGCAGTACAATCTGGAGCTGAGTCTGGAAGAAGCGGTACATGGTAAAACCGTAAAAATCCGGGTGCCCACCTATGTCAAATGTAATAAATGTAACGGTTCCGGAGCCAAAAAAGGTTCCTCGCCGGAAACCTGCTCAACCTGTCATGGGGTAGGTCAGGTACGTATGCAGCAGGGTTTTTTCTCCCTGCAGCAGACCTGTCCAACCTGTCATGGCACGGGCAAGGTCATTAAAGATCCCTGTGATGCCTGTCATGGTGAAGGCCGTATTCAGGAACATAAAACTCTTTCTGTTAAAGTGCCTGCCGGAGTGGATACCGGTGATCGTATTCGCCTGTCCAATGAAGGTGAAGCCGGTCAGAATGGCGGCCCTCCAGGGGATCTGTATGTACATGTGCATGTTAAACCCCATGATATCTTTACCCGTGAAGGCAGCGATTTATACTGTGAAGTCCCTATCAATATTGCTACGGCAGCACTGGGTGGAACCCTTGAAGTCCCCACCCTGGATGGTCGTATTACCCTGAAAGTGCCCCCTGAAACCCAGTCCGGAAAATTATTCCGTCTGCGTAATAAAGGCGTTCGTTCAGTACGGGGCGGTGTACAGGGGGATTTACTCTGCCGGGTCATTGTAGAAACACCGGTTAAACTGAATGCCCGCCAAAAAGAACTGCTGGAAGAATTTCAGTCCACTCTGGAAGAAGGCGGTAAAAGCCACAGCCCTAAAGCGCATAGCTGGCTGGACGGCGTTAAGAAATTCTTTGATGACATGAAGCAGAATATTGGGTCATAATAAGGTCTGAAACTGACTTAAGGAGGCATTATGGATTCAGTATCTATCTGGGGGCGGATAAAGGCATTATTTTCGAAACATAATAATAGTATCAATAATGCACAGGAACCTAGCCGATCCCGACGATCAGCTCTGACAAAACTGGTTGCCGGTAGTGGTGCGGTGGCTCTGGGTACATCGGCTGTCGCTCAGGCTCATCAAAAAGAAGGGGGCAGTGAAAAGGGAGAACGTTTTCCCGGTGATCCGCCCGAGCACAAAATGCTCTACCAGCTCAATAAAGATGATCCTGAATATCATCAACACGTTATTAATTCAGTGGGAGCCATGATTGGCAAATACGCTGATAATATTGATCTGGTGGTGGCCTGTTTTGGACGAGGTATTCATGTTCTGGTAAAAAATCCTGCCCGGCCTGTTGATGATGAAATCAGGGAAAAAATCAAAAGTCTGGCTGAGCAGGGCGTTCAGTTTCATGCCTGCGGCAGAACTCTGACCGCCATGAACTGGACCAAAGACGACTTATTACCCTTTGCCAAACTGGTGGAAGTCGGCGTGGCCGATATGATGGAACTGCAGGAACAGAACTATGCCTATGTAGCATGGTAATCAATTCCGTCAGATCACTAAATTTCAAACAAAAAAGCAAAATCTTGGATCAGAAATAAACATGACAAATATTTTAATCACCGGCGCTGCCGGTCGTATGGGGCGCAACCTGATCACGGCTGTACATGAAGCAGACGGTGCAAATCTGACTGCTGCTACCGAAAGACAGGGCAGCAGCCTGGTCGGTGCCGATGCCGGAGAGCTGGCAGGGCTGGAAGCTAATCATGTAAAACTGGTTGATGACATAAACAGGGTAATAAACGACTTTGATGTCTGTATCGACTTTACGGCCCCTGTTGTCACGGTAGAAAATATTAAAGCCTGTCGTGCGGCTGGAAAAAAAATGGTGATTGGCACCACCGGTTTTACTGATGAACAGAAACAGCTGATTGAAGAGGCTTCTAAAGATATAGCCATTGTCTTTGCTCCCAATATGAGTGTCGGGGTTAACCTGACCTTTAAATTACTGGACATTGCCGCCAGGGTACTGGGTGATAATGTCGATATTGAGGTCATAGAAGCCCATCACCGTCATAAAGTGGATGCACCATCCGGCACCGCTTTGCGTATGGGTGAGGTCGTTGCCGACGCTTTAGGGCGTGACCTGAAAGAATGTGCCGTCTATGGTCGGGAAGGCCAGACCGGTGAGCGGGATCGTAAAACCATCGGTTTTGAAACCATCCGTGCCGGAGATATTGTCGGTGAACATACTGTGATGTTTGCGGATATTGGTGAGCGGGTGGAAATTACCCACAAAGCCTCCAGCCGTATGACCTTCGCCAATGGTGCTGTCCGTGCTGCTTTATGGCTTCAAAAGCATAATACCGGCCTGTTTGATATGCAGGATGTTCTTGGCCTAAGGGATTAAACTACATTTTTAAACGGATGACACATTTTATTAAAAGTAGGGTTTTTCCTACATTTAGGGGCTTTAGGTAATTTTTTTAGGATTGAATCTGCATTATTTCTTTTTTTTATTCTATAGTTCTTATATATTTTGAACACTTCAAAAACTAACGGTCTTCGGTTGTTTTTAAAGTCAGTTTCTAATTTTATAACAATAATAAGAACATGGATGAAAAATGAAAACTTCTTATTACTTACCGGCTCTGCTGTATATTATTTGTAGTTTCGTCTCTACTGCTTACGCCCAAACTAAGCCTGCATGGCAGCCTGAATTAAAACTTTCAGAAGAAAGAAGCTATCTGCTAACAACCGATTCTATCAGGTTGTATATCCCGCCTGAAGTCCCTGTTGAGATACTGCAAAATCTAGCCCTTGAAATTGATGATATCGATGTTACCTCTTTTATAAAAAAAGAAGGTGATCTGGTTGTTTATACCCCTCCATCAGCTTTTGCCTATGGTAAACATAGAATCAGAGTGGTTGAAAATGCTCAGGATGGTTCCATTATTGAGCATGGTATGTGGGAAGTGGAAGTGCGTAAAAATGCACAATTCCGTGAGGCCAGTCTGGCGGTGGCAGGCAGTGCGGTTGTCAGCCAGAGAGTGGGTGAGCACAATCTTAAAAAACCAAGGCCTGATCGTACCCAGTCTGCCGCCTCAATAGGTATTAACGGCGTGCTGGCAGATAATGACTGGCGTTCCAGTTTAAACCTGCCTGTTTTATATGATTCCGCCTTACAAAAAAAAGAACTGGATATTGGCGATTTTAGAATGGACTGGCAGCAAAACAGGGTCAGTGCCGTTATTGGTCATCAGGCAGTCGGCAGTGACAGTCTGATTATGTCTGGCT
>JALVDE010000475.1 GCA_027009375.1 Gammaproteobacteria bacterium | reverse complement strand
TTTAACTGAAAAAATAATCTTGTTTTCCAACTGCCCGGACAGCGTGGAAAAATTTTCAGAAAGCCGGTTAAAATCTGACCTGATCGGGTTGAGCTGACTGTTCAGCACATTTTCTACAGCGTTCAGCGTTTGCTGAACAATCATATCCTTATCAATTGCCTGTTCAGGTGTACTGGGCAATAATGATTCTTCAGCTTCAGGACTTATGTTATTGGCGGCTGAGTCAGTTTCAGACGGACTTTCTTCTGTCGAGGTAATTCGGCTCATCTGAGCATCAAACATGTCCAGATCGGCCAGTATATCCTTCAGTGGACCGGATGAAGAGGACTTAACCATATAGGAAAAAGCACCTGCATCCATTGCTTTATGCTTATCTTCATCACTTTCTTTACCGGTACACATAATAACGGGAATTGAGGCCGTATCTGGATTAGAACTGATTAGTCGAGTGGTTTCAAAACCATCAATCCCCGGCATCAGACAATCCATAAAGATAACATCAGGATGATGATTTTTTAAAAATTCCAGAGATTCTTCACCGTTTTCTACCATATCCACCTTAATATCCAGACTTTCAAGATGTTTTTTTAAGGTTAATCGAGCCATTTTTGAGTCATCAACAATTAAGGCTGATGTAATATTCATAAAAATTCCTTAGTTAAGTATCCATCCAGTATTCAGCTAAAAACAGCTATCCCTGAAGAAGCTGGATGGCAATTATTGCACTATATTAGAATTTGCTCAAGTAGTCCGAATGGGACAGTTATTCTTCAGACTGGGCAGGCAGAAATGTTTCCAGGACATTAAAGCGTTCATAATACAGATACACAGTATGCTGATAAGAATCTGTTGGTATCTCAGTATCAATATTGATATGTTTCTCCCGGATCATACGCGCTACTGGTTCTGTAGGCACTGGCTGATAGACTTCAGTAGAATCCGTGCCCAGAGAGTTAAAATTGAAGTCTGTAAGTGATAGCAATAAATAGCCTGCCAGGAGGAACACCAAAACAGACAAAAGTATTATTAAACGACGCTGAGAATTAATTTCAACCAGGTACAGACCATCAGCCATGGAGCTAACCAGCTGGTAGCGGTGATTATCAATATTTATTTGCAGCGTCTGAGCCATTTATTTTCCGTTTAAGAAAAGTCAGTATCTCCAGATAGTGTAGTACATAAAACAGGGCTTCATTGTGAATTACATCAATAGAATAATGATTGGATGGTCAGAAATTGAGGTTTATGGGTGAATAGACCAGAACTGCAGAATACCCCTTGAGGTTTCACTGACCAGAGTGTGCTCATCAGCAAATGCCAGGGTG
This sequence comes from Gammaproteobacteria bacterium, assembly GCA_027009375.1. Classification (GTDB taxonomy): domain Bacteria; phylum Pseudomonadota; class Gammaproteobacteria; order GRL18; family GRL18; genus JANELJ01. The sequence goes on along the minus strand of JALVDE010000475.1, from coordinate 360 downwards.
GTTACATTAGCCAGTGAGGCCTGCCAGAAATAACGTCGTGCCGGTTTCCAGCTTTGCAGTTTGGCTCCGCTTTTTACATCCCAGAGTATGATTTCTTCCCGGGTATAACCGGTTGCAATACGCTGGCTGTCTGGAGAAAAAGCAGCTGAGGCAACAGTGGCCCGTATTTTATTAAGTCGTCGCAGTTGCTTGCCTGTTTCTGTATCCCAGATATAAATACCTTCCGAGGCAGCATTGGTCATGGCATAACGGCCATCAGGGGATAACTGCACTTTGGATATTTTAGAAACATGGGGCCAGGTAAATTTCAGCTCCCCGGTTTTTAGATCCCATAATCTGGCTTTAGTGTCATCCGACCCG
>JALVDE010000474.1 GCA_027009375.1 Gammaproteobacteria bacterium | reverse complement strand
GCTCAAGCTCAAAAGGCCAGCTAAAACAACAGCAGTTAAAACAGCTGCGCCAGCAAATTAAAAACCTGAAATCCAGCTTAAAACAGCAGCAGCATCATAAATCCCGCCTGAAACATGAAATTCAGCAGGCCGAACAACGCATTGCCGATACTGCCCGGAAACTGTTTAACACCGGACAGAAAATCCAGCAGCTTAACAGCAGCCTGGAGCAGCTAAACCAGCGCCTGGAAAAACACAACCGGGAATTAAGGGTTCAGCAGGAACTGCTGTCCGGCCAGTTACAGGCCAGTTATAACATTGGCCGTCAGGAATATCTTAAATTACTTCTTAACCAGCAGAACCCGGCCACTATCAGCCGGATCATGACTTATTACGATTATTTTAATCGTGCCCGCAGCAGGCAGATAGATGAAGTCAACCAGCTGCTCAGCAGCATCAGCGCCGATAAACAGGCCATCAGTCTGACCCGGCAGAACCTGCGAGAGCAGCAAGTTCAACTTGAAAATGAAAAACGTCAGCTGGAGCAGAAACAGGCACAGCGTAATGAACTGGTGAGTAAACTGGATCAGGACATTGCCTCTAAAGACAAACAGTTAAAAGATCTGCTGCGTGACAAAAAAAACCTTACCCGCTTAATCAAAAAACTGAAAAAAGCCCTGGATGATATTCCGGCTCTGCCTACTGAAAAACCCTTTAGCAAACAACGGGGCAGACTTTACTGGCCAGCTAAAGGCAAGGTAAAAAAACTGTATAATCACTGGCGCAGTGTGGGTGAAGTCAAATGGCAGGGCAATATTATCCGTGCCAGGGAAGGCACACCGGTACATGCCATTTCTCATGGCCGGATTGCCTATTCTGACTGGCTGCGCGGTTACGGCCTGATTGTTATTATTGATCACGGTGACGGTTATATGAGTCTGTACGCCCACAATCAGGCTCTGCTTAAGGAAGTGGGCGACTGGGTTGAGAATAATGAGATTATTGCTACAGTTGGTAGTAGCGGTGGTTTAAAACAGGCCGGCCTGTATTTTGAGATTCGCCATAATGGCAAACCTGATAACCCCTCCCGCTGGTGTAAAAAAAGAAGAAGTTAACAACTTGTTTAAAAAGATAGCTTAAACTATTGTAATTACTAACCCTATCGGCAAAAATATAGCCTGATTAGCTGAAAAATACACCTTATTTGAACTTTTATAACAAATAATAATCTGATAAACGTTATCCAGACAATTTTTTCCCTATAACCCGGAGCCATGGATGTTAAAGCCAAAGTATGTATCGCTTGTTTTTATAATCAGCCTGTTTGTCAGCAGTACGTTTATCAGTGCCCAGGTCTATGCTAAAGACACCCAAAATGCCCCGGAACCCCTGCCGCTGGATATTCTTAAAGAATTTACCGACGCCTTTGCCAGCATTAAAAATGACTATGTCGAAAAAATTGACGATAAAACCATTTTAAAAAATGCCATTAAAGGCATGCTCTCCGGACTGGATCCCCATTCCAGTTACCTGGATGAACAGTCTTTCCAGCATTTAAAAGAAGGGACCTCCGGCGAATTTGGCGGACTGGGTATTGAAGTGGGTATGGAAGACGGACTGATTAAGGTTATTTCCCCTATTGATGATACCCCTGCGCAAAAGGCCGGTATTCAGCCAGGAGACTTAATCTTCCGCATTGACGGCAAAGCGGTCAAGGACATGGAACTGGATGAAGCCGTTAAACTGATGCGCGGCAAACCCGGCACCAAAATCGAGCTGACCATCCTGCGTAAAGGTAATGACACCCCCCTTAAAATAACCATTACACGGGCAGTCATTAAAGTTAAGAGCGTGAAGTCCCGCTTACTGGAAGACGGTTATGGTTATATCCGCATTTCCAGTTTCCAGTCCCGCACAGCTGAACAGCTGAAAAAAGCCCTGAAAAAACTGGTTAAGGAGAATCATAAGCAGCCCCTGAAGGGACTGGTGCTCGATTTACGTAACAATCCCGGCGGAGTACTTAACGGCTCAGTGGATGTGGCTGATGTTTTCCTCGATGAAGGGCTGATCGTTTATACCCAGGGACGCATCAAGGATTCTGAACTGCGCTTTTCCGCTATCCATGGTGATGCCCTTAAAGGCGCTCCTATGGTAGTACTGGTCAACGGCGGCTCTGCTTCTGCTTCTGAAATTGTGGCCGGCGCCCTGCAGGATCATCGTCGTGCCATTATTATGGGCTCTACCACTTTCGGCAAGGGCTCAGTACAGACCATTAAACCGCTGACCACAAAAACAGCCATTAAACTGACAACAGCACGCTACTATACGCCTTCAGGCCGTTCCATCCAGGCCGAAGGCATTGTACCGGATATTACCCTGGCTAATGTCAGTCTCGAAGCCAAAAAGAATATGCACTTTGGCCAGATCAAGGAAGCTGATCTTAAAGGCCATCTGGAACAGACCGATAAAAAAGTAAAGGACAAAAAAACCAGCCGTACTAACAATAAAAAAGACAACAATGAGAAAGAACAGGAAAATCCGGAAAAGACCGACTATGCCCTGCATGAAGCTTTAAACCTGCTTAAAGGCATTAATATTATGAAAAAAGAAACAACGGATAAAAAATGATAACTGCAAAGATAATAAAAAGAATAACTGCGGCACACACCAGTATTATCCGCCATAAACGCCTGTTAGCTTCTACTCTGCTGATGCTCATTAGTTTTGCAGCCAGTGCTCAGCCAGTCACTCCTGAAATTCCGGCCGGCTCCAGCTACGTCGCTATAATTATTGATGATCTGGGTTACAAATATACTGAAGACAACCGGGCTGTTGATCTGCCCGGTAATGTGACCTATGCCTTTTTACCCCATACTCCGCATGTTAAAGCCCTTGCTGACCGGGCCCATAAAAAAGGCCGGGAAATTATGCTGCATCTGCCCATGCAGGCCATAGAGCCACAATACCTGGGCCCCGGAGGTCTGACCGAAGACATGAACCGGGAAGAGTTTAAAATATCCCTGTTAAAAAGTATTCTTTCCCTGCCCCATATAAAAGGTGTCAATAATCATATGGGCAGCCTGATCACCAGCCGCAGTACCCAGATGACCTGGCTAATGGAAGAACTGGCCCGTACCAATCTATTTTTTATTGACAGCCGCACCTCAGCCGATACAGTAGCCGAACGTACTGCCAATCAGTTTAAAGTCACCAGTTCTCATCGCAATGTATTCCTGGACCATGTACGCACCCGGCCGGCTATTGAATTTCAGTTTGATCATCTGCTTCAGGTAGCCCGTCAGAAAGGTGCTGCCATAGCCATCGGCCACCCCTACCCGGAAACCCTGGCAGTACTGGAACAGCGCATCCCCGAACTTGAAAAAGCCGGGATAAAATTAATACCGGCTTCCAGACTCATTAAGCAGCAGCGTATTATTGCCGCTGCCAGAGAAAAAGAATTATTGAAAAAAGCATCAACACTGACACATAATACCCGTAATGAAACCGAAACTACGCTAATCACTAATTAATATTGGTAACTACTCAGCATAAATTATAGTAACGTAGAGTACCTGCAGACAGTCACGGTCAGGTATACTGAATAGTTACTAATATTGTTTGAAAAAGGAGTTTATTATGGCCAATGTTCTGGTGCCTCTGGCCGAGGGTTGTGAAGAGCTCGAAGCAGTAACCATTATTGATTTATTACGCCGTGCCGGGATCCAGGTAACCACAGCCAGTCTGGAAAAAGGCAGCGAAGTCAAACCCGTCACTGCCAGCCGCGGTGTTGTGCTGATCCCCGATACTACCCTGGATAATGCCATGCAAGAATCCTTTGATATGATTGTTCTGCCCGGCGGTCTGCCCGGTGCCGATCATCTGGATAATGATCCGCGTATTCATCAGTTACTAAAAAGCATGGCCGAACAGGATAAATACACGGCGGCCATCTGCGCTGCTCCGAAAGTTCTGGCTCATGCCAGCCTGCTGGACGGTAAATCTGCCACCAGCTACCCCGGCTTTATAGATAAAATGAACCTGGCCGATACCCAGATCAGCAGTGACTCTGTGGTGCATGACGGCAAGGTAGTCACCTCAAGAGGCCCCGGTACCGCCATGGATTTTGCCCTGAAACTGATTGAATTATTAGCCGGTAAAGACAAACGGGATGAAGTGGCCAGCGGTCTGCTCTGGCAGGGGTAAGTCACTTTAATAGTCAGCGGGAATTATTATGCCAGCCTTTAATGCAGATAATGATTATCCGTTATCAAGTATGGGCCGACCATCCTTGCTCAATAGATAAGCCTGCCCAAAGCCTTTTACATAGTTGCCGTTTTGTGGGCTCAGTACATACAGTCTGAAGTCCCCCAGGCTGCTGAGTAGTTCTATGGTTTTGCCGAATTTCTGCCGCAACTGTTCAATCATGGGCTGCCATTGTTGCTGTTCACGATCGATGATCTGCACACGACATTCATAGCTTAAACGCTTACGGGCAAAAATATTTCGGCATTGCGCTTCATCTTCAAGCAGCATAACGGCTACCACTGTCCCGCTTTGTTTATGGTAGTTCAGGTTCTGGCTGTGTTCTGCCATATCACTGAGCAATAATACAAAATCTCCGTCATCAGACTCTATAAAAGGTGCCGTACTGCTCAATGGTTTGCCCTGGGCATTAGTGGTAGCCAGGATCAGGCTCTGCTGCTGTTCCCGGAAGCGGACAATTTCATCGATTAACTGTTTTTCTGAAGGGGTTTTATCAGTCATTTTATAAAGGCCATAACCAGGCTGCCCCACGGACACCGCTGGAATCGCCATACCGGGCTTTAACCAGACGGGTACTGACCTGATCGGAAAAGACGCCGTGCTGCCAAAGTGGAGGGACATTCTGATATAAACGTTCAATATTAGATAAGCCGCCGCCCAGTACAATAACATCCGGATCCAGAATATTGATAACACCGGCCAGACCATTGGCCAGCCAGAGTTCATAATCCTGCATAAAGGCTTCGGCAAGCTCACTGCCGGTATCGGCCTGCTCTACAATAGCGGCGGGAGAATCGGCCTGGCCGCCTCTGGCAATAAAACGCTTTAACATACCCGGGCCGCTTAAAAACGTTTCGATACAGTCCTGTTTACCGCAATAACATTGCACCGGGGCTTCGGTGTTATCTTTCCAGGGCATGGGATTATGCCCCCATTCACCGGCAATGGCATTAACCCCGGTGATCACCTGTCGATTAACGGCTATACCGCCTCCGGTACCGGTGCCGATAATAACCCCGAAGACTACCGGCGCACCGGCCGCAGCGCCGTCTGTGGCTTCTGATACGGTCAGACAGTTGGCATCATTATTAATGCGTACTTCCTGACCAAGCCGCTGCTGCAGATCATCTTTAAGCGGTTCGCCTATCAGCCAGACAGAATTGGCATTTTTGACCCGCCCGGTTTTAAGAGACATAGCGCCCGGAATACCGATACCCACGGTATATTCTGCAGGTGCTACAGCCTGACGGGCTGAAGCAATGAGATCCACTATAGCCTGCAGGGTTTGTTGATAATTACCCTGCGGGGTATTGACCCGCTGCCGATACCGCTCTTTACCGGTATCATCCAGGGCAATGATTTCTATTTTTGTGCCGCCCAGATCAATTCCAAAACGCATATCGACAACCTGAATCTACCACCAGCAGCGCGGATAATAACGCTCTTCATCATGACGAATATTATTGACCAGTAAGGCCACCACAAGCATTAATAAGGCACCGGAAAGTACCGGTGCAAAAGCATAGCTAAAGCCCAGAGCATGTACTTTGGTACTGCCTATAACGGCTATCAGGGAACTGGCCCCCCCCGGAGGATGGATAGTACGGGTCAGGTGCATAAAGACAATGGCCAGAGATACCGCCAATGCCGCCTGAAACTCTATCGGGATAGGAAGAAACTGTACAACAGCCACACCGGTTAAGGCAGAAATAAAATGCCCGCCGATAAGGTTTCTGGGCTGTGCATAAGGGACGTGCGGCGTACCATAAATTAACACCGCCGATGCACCAAACGAGCCGATCAGAAAGATATTATCCGTGGCAGTTATATCAAACAGCTTGTTGACACTGCCCACCAGCAGGATCCCCAGAAAAGAACCGACCCAGGACCAGAAAATCCAGCTCAGTGAATGGCGCGGTGCACATTTTCCTGAACCACGCATTCGACTGAAAAATGTTGATAAGGTTTGTTTCATTATATAAATATTCCGATATATATCAGTTGCTAAGATTCAACTGATTAATTGTTGAACAAACAGGTTCTACTCTTTTATCGGGATCAGATCCATTTGTCGCACCAAACGGATGGTATATTTAGGTGCATCCGATTTGGCATCTTTCAGACGTGCTTTTCCCTGAATGGTATCGCTCTCTCGTTTACCTGATATTTCTGTATACAGATCAGACCTTCTTTCACCAAAAACCGTACGCTTTTGCAAACCATGCTGGATCATATGGATCTTCATTTTAATTTTTTTCTTATCCACTGTATAACGTCCCTGGGAAAAATGCGTTGCACCACCGCCAAGATAACGCCCGTCTTCCAGGAAAACGGTGGAAACCCTTTCCCATCCATACATTCCGGCTATTTCCAGTGACCAGACACCATTTAGAGACATAGTTAATCCTCCCGGGAATTTATTAAATGCTCAGATGCTTATGAGTATATCATGTTCCGTACAAAAACCTACGGCTTAGACTGACTGCTAATATTTGTTCGGAACCCATCTGTAGGGATAATCGGGCTCTTTATAACCCTTACTGTCCTGACGAGGCGGCAGTTTGGGTTTTTTTCGTTTAATTTTTTTATACGGGATCTGGGACAATAAATGGGCAATACAGTTTAAACGGGCTCTTTTTTTGTCATCACCATCAATAACATGCCAGGGTGCCCAGGGTGTATCTGTGGCTTCAAACATTCTGTCGCGGGTTCTGGAATAATCATACCAGCGGCGGTGAGACTCCAGATCCATGGGACTGAGTTTCCATTGTTTACGCGGGTCGGTTATGCGACTTTTAAAA
>JALVDE010000473.1 GCA_027009375.1 Gammaproteobacteria bacterium | reverse complement strand
GACATATGTCTCAAGTAAATTGAAGTGTTATCAGAGTTTAAATGATGACAGAAGTTATACAGGCTGCTCTCAGGGAGTCACGTCATCTGTTATTGCTTTTATTTGATCCTGTATAGGAGCCAGGCAATTATATATCATCAATTCCACGGGAACGTAGATTATTAAAAATAGTCGGATCACTCCTGTTTTTTGATGTTGCTGCTTTCATAAAAACAACGACTCCATCAATATCCCTAATAATACCCTTGAGACGATCATTATCCTCTATAGATTCACTTATTGAAGCAAAGGCATGATCCATAAGATTTTTATCATTGCGTGCAATACCAATAGCATAAGCAAGATATGCAGCAAGTCCTTTATGATGCAGGTTAATCAGTTTAGAAAAGTCAGTCCATGCTTCTGTCCATCTTTTCCATTCAATATCAGAAAGCTTTTTGCTATCAAGGTGTAAAAATAGTGTTGCGCTGAGAAGTTCATCTTTCCAGTCCCAATCTGGAGATTTCTCTTTAACTCTCGCCACATTCACTGCCCGTTCATGAAATACCCGGCAACGTTCGCACTGATAATAACAGGCAAGTATATAGGCAATATATTCACGCTCAAGTACTGTTAATTCAAATGGCTCTGATTCTCCAGGCACGCCTTCAAATACAATTTGATGAAGTTCATTAAGTACATCGTTAAACGCCCATCCTATAAGAGGTGTTTTTGTTTTAATCATATTAAAACTCTCCTTGATTAAAAATAGCAGAATGTGCGAAACTTTTGCTATCGGGATCTGCCTGTCCTGTAATGTTTCTCTTTACGAGATTACTTTAATTAACTTAAGGTGTAAATATGGAAAAACTGTTTTCAGTAACATGTTCTGTGCCAAATTCATGTTTTATGCGAGTTATTAGAGTCTGGTATTGTTGTTTAGCAAAGTCGGTAAATTTTGTAGTACCGGATTCTGTAAAGTGGATACCGGTAACATTATCTGTTTCTCTGAAATGAACCCTGACCTGAATTGATGGACTGGTTTTTAATTCAAACAGCATACGGTATTGCCCGAATTTTTCAGCGACTTTTAAATATTCTCCAGTGGATTCGTTTAAAACCGGGTGCCATTTATAGCCTAGATCTTCCATCATTAAAGTGACTTCATAGCGCATATTAATGGTATCAGCTTCGTCACCTGGGATAATTTTAATGGTCTTTTCTTCTGCAAAGCTAATTGAAGGGATACATAATATCAACAGGAATATAAAAATTATATTAAGTGTTATTTTATGATGTTTGTCTGGATTGTACAGATATAGATTAGTCATGTTCACTTCCTACGGGTAGACTACGTAATAAATCAACAAATTCATAAGCAATCTGCTCTTTGGTTTCTTTCAAATCGTCTGAATGCCTGGATGCTGTGATTCGATAAACAGATTCATCAGAACGGGAATCCACTACATTGATAACCACCATATAATGTTTCTCAGTCTCAGGTACATAGCTGGCAAAGCTTCTGGCTTCATCTTCTATAGGTTCTAATTTAAGCCCTGATGTGGATTTTATACCATATATAAACTGAACAATGATGTCAGGATTTTGTTCATTTTCCTGTAAGCCTTTATTGTTAAGTGCGTATTGAATTCCATAAGTGATTTTCTTTTCAAGATCTGAATCATGGAATCTTTTTGATGGTATGGTTTTTATTGAATAGGTTTCATAATGATCAAAGGGAGCATTTTTCTTTATAGTATATTCACTTTTAATAGGATACCTGCCAGATGATGACGGATTTTCTGTTCGTAGTCGAAGGGAAAGATTATTGACTGAATCGGCATGACGTAAAGCTTCTTTTGATGTCACTTTATTTTCAATAACCAGATCAAATAAGGCCTGATCAAAAGTTTTGTTTATCCGGCCGCTGCTTTTTTCCATAGCTTCCTTAAGTTCGGTTACTTTTCCTTTTTCAATAAGTTCTGATATGTAAGGAGTATTTATCATCAATTCAACGGCGGCAACACGTTTATCATGAATACCAAATAATAGTCTCTGGGCTACAACTGCTTTAAGATTAAGAGAAAGATCCTGTAACAATTGTCTATGAGATTCTTCAGGAAAAAAATTCAGGATACGTTCAATAGCCTGATTAGCATTGTTGGCATGCAATGTTGCCAGACATAAATGCCCGGTTTCAGCATAAGTAATGGCCTGTTGCATAGTTTTTCTATCTCTGATTTCACCAATTAGAATCACATTGGGAGACTCTCTAAGTGCATTTTTTAAAGCTTCTTCATAACTTAGAGTGTCCAGACCAACTTCACGTTGATTAACCAGAGATTTTCTGTTGGTATAAATAAATTCAATAGGATCTTCAATAGTAAGAATATGTCCGGTTCTAAGTTTATTTCGATAATCTATCATTGCAGCAAGAGTCGTTGATTTACCAGTACCGGTACTACCTACTAATAAAATTAATCCATGATCTTCCATAATGAGATCTTTAAGAACTTCAGGTAATTGCAGTTCCTCAATGGTTGGAATTATATTTTTAATGAACCTTGCAACCAGTGCCGGTTCTCCCCGCTGACGAAATATATTAATACGGAACCGCCCCACCCCATTTACAATAAGTGATTTATTAAGTTCAAATGAGCTTTCATATTGTTTGATATCATTATCATTTAATATGGAATAAATTAACTCATGATTAGTTTCCATATCCAGAACCTGCTCATAAACGGGGTACATTCTCCCTTCTTTTTTTATCATAGGCATTGCGTTGTAGCTAATAAAAAGATCGGATGCTTTCTGATCAGCGACTTTTTTTAATAAAGTAAATAAATTCATATACTTAAATAAATATCCTGTTTGTGTTTAAGGATTGGGTCAATGATTGTATGAAAGCCTGGATTTGTGCCCATTACAAGCTTTAAAAAATCGGCCCGAACATGGCTACGCTGTTATTTTTTAACTTTCTGTAAAATGGCCAGTTAGCCACTTCATGTTGATCAATCAGACGGGAATGTTCAATATACTCCATCTGTCTTTTTCGGATACTCTCTGTCAGTTCAGGATCATATAATAAAATATTGTTTTCATAATTCAAATCAAAGCTTCTACGATCCATATTAGCTGAACCGATTAAAGTGATCTCTTTATCCATGGTAAGTGATTTTGTGTGTAGTAAACCGCCCTCATATTCATAGATTTGAACCCCGGCTTCCAGTAAATCAGCATAATAACTACGGCTGGCGGCACCTACTACCCAGGAGTCATTTCTGGCAGGAAAAATAATTATCGTGTTGATCCCACGATAGGCTGCTGAACACAGGGCATTCTGTATGGCTTCATCAGGCACATAATACGGTGTTGATATAATCAGTTCACGCTGGGCGGTAAACATAAGAGATACAAACATTTCAGGCATGGCTGAATAACGAACTGTCGGCCCCGTGCCAATTACCTGTGCAGGCAGACCAGACTGCTGTGCAGTGACAGGATTATAAATAAGTTCATCAATATTTTCTCCCGAATACATCAACCAGTCACTGGCAAATAAGAACTGATTCTGGATCGCAATGGGCCCCTTAAATCGTACCATAATGTCCACCCAGGGGGCGTAATTTGCCTTAACCAGGAATTCAGGATCAGCACAGTTCTGACTACCACAATAAGTAATATTACTATCAATAACAACTATTTTTCGATGGTTTCTAAGGTCGATTCTACCTGTTAGGGGTTTTAGTAAGGGATTACCAATGGGCAAAGCCACAGCCAGTTTTACACCGGCTGTCTGCATAGTCTCCCAGTATGATGAGCGGATCATAACCCTTGAACCCAGATCATCCGCCATGGCGCGGCACTCCACTCCCCTGCCCGCTGCCCGTTTTAATGCTTCAACAATTTTACAGCCATTTTTATCAGGCAACCAGATATAAAAAAGAATATGTACTGTGTATTCTGCTGCATCAATATCTGCAACCATGGTATCGATAGCGGAATTGGAATCATCCATCAGTTGTGCGAAATTACCTCCGATAGGTTCAAAGCCGTTAATTGACTGACCTACACGAAAAAGATGCCTGTAATTTTGAGGGATGTTATTTTTAATGTGTTCATCATCCGCGCGAACAATGGTTGAGAAATCGGGCATTTTTTCAAGGATCTCGCGAAGTTGTGCAATACGCTTTCGGCCTATACTAACTTCACCAAAAAATATATAGATAAGCATACCTAAAACAGGCAGTGAAATAATTACAATAACCCAGGCAACACGTGAAGCTGGCTGACGGTGTGGTCTTATTAATACCCGTATAATAAAGACAGTTTGAATAAGCACATGAAACAATGCCATAAAGGCACCGTAGGTAATGACATCCATAAATATCTTTTAATTTATACTGGCAAGCCAGTTTAATAGTTGAACTGATACTTCATTTGCTGCTTTATTTAATGCCATGGCCGCACCCTGTGCATTTTCTGTGGGAGATGGTATGGAAGCAACCAGTTCCTGATGAGCAAGTACTGATCGGTTTTTATTATTTATCAGGTAACATCCTACTCTGATAACACCCTTTGAGGTGTTGTCAGGATTTAAATGATGACTGAAGTCATACAGAGTACACTCCAGACTAAGGCTGGCCCGGGCTGAAGATGTTGATGCCAGAACGGCTTTAAACGGCCCCTTTTTTTCCAGTTGAACCTGAAACATTGTCTGCAGCATTTTAACCGGCGCATCACTCCAGCGGCTGTAAATATAGGGATTTTGACTGTACTGTTTATCTGTATAAATGATATTACGGCTGGTAAAGGTTTCTGTGGAGCGGATCGGTGAAATTTTAAGAACAGCCTTATTAGTGCTTCTGGCTTGCTGATTTGGTTCCTGATTATTATTCCATTGAGGAGAAATAGTATAAACTGTAACTGGTGGTGTGGTCTGGCTGACACAGGCTGTAAGCAGCATCAATAACAACAGGGATATGAACCTGTTCAATATTTTATTCAACGTTCTATTTAACATAAATAGCTTCCCCCGGACCAGGCTTTGACTGACTCTTTTTAAACAACAGGTCACTTGGACTGTTTTCAAATGACTGAACCGTTCTTTGAAGTTCATCGACTAGAATGTCCATGTCATACATTAGTTTATTGAACAACTCAAGGCTTTGATGAACATCCTGCTCCATATTATTACCGACATTAGCATAATTTTTTTTAAGGGTAATAGACAGTTCATGAATACTTATAGATGCAGTTTTAATTGTATTAAAGGCGTTGGCTGCATTTTTTTCCATAACAACCCCGTTTTCAATCAATTGATGGAACCCTGCTACTTCCTTTCTGGTTTCCTTTATTAATAATCGGGATTCCACCAGTATATCAGCAATTTTTTTTAGATTGTCATCATTAAGTAAGCGATTAAACTTGTCCAGTGCCAAATATGATTTTTCTGTAAAGGAGTTAAAGGCTATATCAAGTTTGCTGAAAATTGAAGGTGTAGAAGGTATAACCGGAATTTTATTGTCATTTTGTTCAAGCGGTAAAGATGTTTTACTGCTGCCGCTAAGTTCTATAAAGGTCAAACCGGTAATACCAAATGATTTAAGCGTTGCCCGGGTACTTTGAGTGATTTTAATACCATGTTTAATTTTTAAAAGCAGTTCCACCTGTTGTGGATTATCTGAATTTATGCCGATTTTTGCTACGGTTCCGATATTAACGCCTTTATATTTTACCGATGCATCAGGATTAAGACCGGCAACCGATTCATTCATATAGACATGATAATAATCATATTCATTTTCTGTATTGAGTCTTTCAAGCCAGACGACAAATATAACCAGACCAGCTAATAACAAGATAACAAACAGACCAACCAGGGTATAATTAATTTTACTTTCCATTCTGGCTCCTTATTTTTCCCCTGGCACCACAGAAAAATTCTTTAATAATAGGATGTGGATTTTTTTTAACCTCATTAAGAGTACCTTCTGCTATCACTTTTTTCTCACCTAAAACAGCAAAACGATCAACTATAGTCCAGATAGAATCCAGATCATGGGTAACCATAACCACAGTCAGATTAAGCGTTTGACATAATTCCAGAATGAGATGATCAAATTCTTCCGCACCGACTGGATCAAGACCTGACGTGGGTTCATCCAGAAATAAAAGTTCAGGGTCCATAGCCAGGGCACGTGCTAATGCAGCACGTTTAGTCATACCACCGCTTAATTCTGCCGGATACAGATCCGCAACATAGTCAGGCAGACCAACCATGGCAATTTTCATCTGTACAATTTCTCTGATTAAGGTCGCTGGCAGATCACTGTATTCACGCAGTTTTATGCTGATATTTTCTTCTATGGTTAAAGATGAATAAAGCGCTCCGGCCTGGAAAAGCACGCCCCATTGATGGCTTAAAAGCGCAGCATCAGAACGACTGATATCCATCAGGTTTTGTCCAAAAATACTGATTTCTCCCTCCTGGGGGCGCAGTAACATTATCATTTCTTTGAGTAAGGTTGATTTTCCTGACCCGCTGCCTCCAAGCAAACCATAGATTTCACCCTGCCGGACACTTAAATTAACTCCGTCATGGACAATATTATTACCAAAGCGGGTAACCACATTAGAAACCTTAATAATAGTATGGCTCAAATACCCAGCTCCGTAAATAAGACTGAGAAAAGTGCATCACAGGCAATCACCAGGAAAATCGCATTAACAACACTGATGGTGGTATAACGGCCAATACTTTCGGTATTACTGGATACCTGTAGACCATAAAAACAACCCACAGAAGCAATTAGCCAGGCAAAAAAAGGGGCTTTAAAAATACCTATCCAGACATGTTTAATGGCCAGGGCTGATTGTAAACGATGGAAGAATTCATCTGGTGAAACGTTCAGATGAATATCAGATATGAGCATACCGGCCAGGATACCCACAATATCTGCAAAAAATACCAATAATGGCAGTGCTATCATTAATGCCAGGATGCGCGGCACAATAAGAAAACGATAAGGGTCAAAACCCATGGTGCGCATAGCATCAATTTCTTC
>JALVDE010000472.1 GCA_027009375.1 Gammaproteobacteria bacterium | reverse complement strand
GGAGCAAACTTCGGTACTGGATATCAATAGTAATATGCTCTCTGGTAAGGCACTGGAAAAAATAAAGGAAATTCCCATGCGCTGCGGTGGCTGTGGTGCCAAGGTTGGCAGTACAGTGTTGAGCAGGGTGCTGGAACGTTTACAGCAGCCAGACAGTAACATCCAGGGCATTATTGTCGGTATGCAGCAGCCTGATGATGCTGCGGTTATTGAGGTACCGGATGGACAGGTTCTGGTACAGTCCCTGGATTATTTTCGTGCCTTCATAGATGACCCTTTTATTCTGGGCAAAATTGCGACCAATCATGCCCTGGGTGATTTATACGCCATGGGAGCGACACCTCATTCGGCTCTGGCACTGGTCACATTACCTTATGCACTGGAAGATATTATAGAAGAAGAACTGTTTCAGTTAATGTCCGGGGCGCTTGAAGCGGTCAGTGAACACCAGATGCAACTGCTGGGTGGACATACCGGAGAAGGGGCTGAAATGGCCTTTGGCATGAGTGTTAACGGTTTTGCCAGAGCGTCGGAAATTATGACCAAGGCAGGCCTTAAAGCAGGGCAGAAACTTATTCTGACTAAACCTCTGGGTACCGGTGTTTTACTGGCGGCCAATATGAGAATGAAGGCCAAAGGCCGCTGGATTGATGAGGCAATTAATACCATGCTTTGTTCCAGTCGACAGGCAGCCGGGATATTTAAGCACTTTCAGGTAAAAGGCTGTACCGATATTACCGGATTCGGCCTGCTGGGACATTTAATAGAAATGCTGAAAAGTTCAAAGGTATCTGCCCGTATTGATTTATCCTCCCTGCCGGTCCTGGAAGGCAGTTATGCTATGTTAGCAGAAGGTATTTTCAGTTCCCTGCAGGATGAAAACCTGCGTCTGAGACATGCTATAAAAAACCTGCAGGCCTTTACTGAACATCAGGCTTATCCGCTGCTGTTTGATCCGCAGACGGCCGGCGGACTGCTGGCCGGTGTTGATGCTGAAAAAGCAGATGATTGTTTGCGGCAGTTACATAAAGCGGGTTATTATCAGGCTCAAATAATCGGAGCGGTAACAGATGCTGAACCTTTCTCAGAACAGTCCCCACAAGAAACGGTTACCTCGGTAACACTGACGAGTTAAATTTATGGCCAATGCAATAGACAGAGAACTGATACGCTCCCTGTTTCTTAAAAACGTTCCGCTAATGGATGTCCGGGCTCCGGTTGAGTTTGAGCAGGGCGCCTTTCCCAATGCGGTTAACCATCCCCTGATGAATGATCAGGAACGCCACGAAGTGGGTATTCGATACAAACAGGCTGGTCAGGATGCGGCCATAAAACTGGGTAATAAACTGGTCAGCGGTGAGACAAAAGCTCAGCGGATTGCCCGGTGGAAGCGTTTTGCAGAGCAGCATCCTGATGGCTACCTGTACTGTTTTCGCGGCGGCCTGCGGTCCAGAACTGTCCAGCAGTGGCTGAAAGACCAGGGTATAGAACTGCCTCTGGTTAACGGCGGCTATAAAGCCATGCGCCGGGTATTAATCGATGAACTTGAGCAGGGTATAGAACAGTCTGACTTTGTTATTCTGGGAGGCAAAACCGGTACTGGTAAAACCTGGTTATTAAAAGAACTGAGTCACAGTATTGATCTGGAAGGTCTGGCCAATCACCGCGGATCGAGTTTTGGTCGTTTCCCCGACGGT
>JALVDE010000471.1 GCA_027009375.1 Gammaproteobacteria bacterium | reverse complement strand
GAATTAAAAAATTCTTCATTCGTCTTGGTATCCTGCATTTTTTCCTGCATAAATTCCATAGCGGAAATTTCATCCATGGGGTGCAGGATTTTGCGCAGGATCCAGACTTTCTGCAATTCGTCCGGTGCCATTAACAGATCTTCCTTACGAGTACCTGAACGGTTTACATTGATGGCTGGGTAGATACGTTTTTCGGCCAGTTTACGGTTCAGGTGCAGTTCCATATTACCGGTGCCTTTAAACTCTTCAAAAATAACTTCGTCCATTTTGGAGCCGGTATCAATCAAGGCAGTGGCCAGAATGGTCAGGGAGCCGCCTTCTTCAATATTCCGGGCGGCACCAAAGAATCGCTTGGGGCGCTGCAGGGCATTGGCATCCACACCACCGGTCAGTACCTTGCCCGATGAGGGTATTACGGTATTATAGGCACGGGCCAGGCGGGTAATGGAGTCCAGCAGAATAACCACGTCATGCTTGTGTTCTACCAGACGCTTGGCTTTTTCAATCACCATTTCTGCCACCTGTACATGGCGGCTGGCAGGCTCATCAAAGGTTGAAGAAATGACTTCGCCGTTAACTGAACGTTCCATTTCGGTCACTTCTTCAGGACGTTCATCAATCAGCAGTACCATTAAGAAACATTCAGGATAATTGGCTGCAATGGACTGAGCAATATTCTGCATCATCATGGTTTTACCGGTTTTAGGCGGAGCCACAATCAGGCCCCGCTGACCCTTGCCGGTTGGCGCCATTAAATCAATAACCCGGGCAGTAAAATCTTCGGTACTGCCGTTACCCTGCTCCATAATAAAGCGCTCATTGGGAAACAGCGGTGTCAGGTTTTCAAACAATACTTTGTGACGAGAATTTTCCGGCTCGTCATAGTTAATTTTATTGACTTTAAGCAGAGCAAAATAACGTTCACCGTCTTTGGGCGGTCTGATTTTCCCCGCTACGGTATCACCGGTACGCAAACCAAAACGTCTTATCTGACTGGGCGATACATAAATATCATCAGGACCTGCCAGGTAGGAACTGTCTGCTGAACGCAGAAAACCGAAACCATCCTGCAAAATTTCCAGGACACCGTCACCATAGATATCTTCACCACTTTTGGCATGCGCTTTGAGGATTGAAAAAATGACATCCTGTTTTCGTGCCCTGGATATACTGTCAATACCCATGTCTTTTGCGATTTCAATAAGCTCGGAAGCCGGTTTTTTCTTTAGTTCGGTGAGATTCATTTTGACCTTTGATTTTGTTTAATTGTTGATTAAATAAACAGATATGTGATTAGTGATATGAGTTTAAATTGTCGGGTGAATTGTTTCTTTTATATTTCTTAAAAAATAATCCTGGAAACCAATGTAATAGTTTGTTCGATAACTATTTTTGAAAAATAGAAAATATTTACCTGGTCTGGAATTTATATTGTGAGGCTTACGTTTTTTTCGTTTAATTACGTACTATGAATGGAAAAATAGTTTGAACTGATTTTTTGTTATTAAACCCGTAACATTTGTCTAGCTGATATTTAACTTACGCATCAGCCTGATATTCAGGTTTTATTAAAATGACTAAATAGTTCACTTCAGACTGAAGCTATTTTTAATCATGCATAGTCTTTCCTGCACTATTTATATATGACTTATATTAAACGTATATGACTATATAACCGTGTAAGAATATTAGGCGAAGTTTAGCCTATCATATAAATTAAGTCCAGCTCTTTTCTTTATATTTAAAGATATTTGAGAAAAAAAGCCGGTCAGAATTTTATACTGCAGATATTCAGATATTACTGTCAATAAAAGCCGTTAACTGTGATTTAGAGACTGCACCCACTTTAGTGGCTTCAACCTGACCATTTTTATACATCATCAGGGTGGGAATACCGCGAATGCCGAATTTGGGCGGCGTATTGGGGTTATCATCAATATTTAATTTGGCAACTTTCAGACGGCCTTCGTATTCATCGGATATTTCATCCAGAATAGGGGCGATCATTTTACAGGGACCACACCAGTCAGCCCAGAAATCAACCAGCACGGGTAAATCTCCCTGAAGCACTTCTTCATCAAAAGTATCATCCGATACATAAACGATTTTATCGCTCAATTTTTTATTCTCCAAATTAATCATCAGAAATAATGGCTTTTCAGCCAGAAAAGAAAGTCAGAATTTTCTTTCACAGGATATGTGAAGGATATAGCCCCATGTCCGATTATTCAAGCTCCTTTTTTAATTTATTTGTTAATTTAATCATAAATAATTCTGATAATAACTTATAGATCATAATTTACCGGCAAAATTTGTTAAAATACGCGCTTTAAAACTAGATTATAAAACCGAGCCCAGCTTTTGCCCGCATTAAACCCCCGCCAACAACAGGCCGTAAAACACATTGACAGTCCCCTGCTGGTACTGGCCGGTGCCGGCAGTGGTAAAACCCGGGTGATCACCAATAAAATTGCCTATTTAATTCAGGAATGCGGACATAAAGCCCATACTATTGCCTCTGTGACCTTTACCAATAAGGCCGCAAGAGAAATGAAAGAACGGGTCGCACAAATTATTCCCCGTTCCCAGACCCGCGGTCTGAGGGTTTCAACCTTTCATACTCTGGGGCTCAATATTATCAAGTCTGAACTGGGAGTACTGGACTTAAAAAGCGGTTTTTCCATCTTTGATACCCACGACAGCCATGCTCTGCTCAAAGATTTGATGCGCAGCCATTTTAAAGATGAAGAATTGATCAAAGAGCATTTTGAAGGCATTGCACGGCAAATATCCAGCTGGAAAAATGACTGCCTGACACCGGACTTTCTGCTGCATCAGCCTGCAGAAGATCCGGCCTGGAGCTACAATGTAAAAATTTACCAGGATTATAATCATCATTTACGCACCTATAATGCCGTGGACTTTGATGATTTAATTATGCTGCCGGTAATCTTATTTAAAAACCATCCCGCTATACTGGAAAAATGGCAGAAACGCATACGTTATCTGCTGGTAGATGAGTACCAGGATACCAATA
This sequence comes from Gammaproteobacteria bacterium, assembly GCA_027009375.1. Classification (GTDB taxonomy): domain Bacteria; phylum Pseudomonadota; class Gammaproteobacteria; order GRL18; family GRL18; genus JANELJ01. The sequence goes on along the minus strand of JALVDE010000471.1, from coordinate 4,023 downwards.
CCACCCAGTATGAACTGGTTAAACTGCTGGTCGGTGACCGCTCTTCCCTGACCGTTGTGGGTGATGATGATCAGTCCATTTACTGCTGGCGTGGTGCCAAACCGGAAAATCTGGCACTGCTGGAAAAAGACTTTCCCACGCTGAAGGTCATTAAACTGGAGCAGAACTATCGTTCGACCCGCCTAATCCTCAATGCCGCCAATACTTTAATTGCCAATAATCCCCATGTGTTTGAAAAAGCGCTCTGGAGTGAACTCGGCCACGGCACTCCCATCCGTATTATGCGGGTGCCTGATGAGCACAAGGAGGCTGAGCGAGTGGTTTCTGCACTGGTGGCGCATCATTTTCGCTTTAAAAAATCCTATCGTGATTATGCCATTTTATATCGCGGCAACCATCAGTCCCGGCTGTTTGAAAAACAGCTCAGAGAACAGCAAGTTCCCTATTATTTAAGCGGCGGCGTGTCCTTTTTCTCCTATACGGAAATCCGGGACATGCTGGCCTATCTGCGTCTGCTGGTCAATCCCGATGATGACAATGCCTTTTTACGCATTATTAACACCCCGCGCCGCCAGATCGGCAGCGCCACCATTGAAAAACTCAGCAAGTACAGCAGCCATGCCGGAACCAGCCTGCTAAGCGCCTGTTCTCATCTGGCGATAACAGAACACCTGCCTGAAAAAGCCGTACAGCGCCTGAGCGAATTCGAGCACTGGATGGCTCGTATGCAGGAATCGGCCTGGGAGGACAACCCCATTAAAGTCGTGGAGCAGTTAATTGTTGATATTGATTACGACACCTGGCTGTTTGAAACCAGTAATAATGAAAAACAGGCAGAAAAACGCATCGAAAATGTCAATGAGCTGATTGCCTGGCTGCAGCGCCTGTATGACAATGAACCGGAAAGCTCTCTGGAAGACCTGGTATCTAAAATGCTCCTGCTCGATATTATGGATCGCCAGGAAGAAGAAAGCGAAGACGATCAGGTGGCTCTGATGACCATGCATGCCTCCAAGGGTCTGGAATTCCCCTATGTTTATATTGTCGGCATGGAAGAAGGCCTACTGCCCCACCGCACCAGCATTGAAGAAGACAATATTGAAGAAGAGCGCCGGCTCTGCTATGTCGGCATTACCCGCGCCCAGAAAGAACTGACCTTCAGCCTGAGTGAAAAACGCCGTCAGTATGGTGAAATCATTGATACCGAACCCAGCCGTTTTCTGAATGAATTACCTCAGGAAGATCTGGAGTGGCTGGAAGGTAAGCAGAGGCTTGAGGGGGAAGAAAGGAAAGAGTTTGGAAGAGCCAGTATTGCGGGGATTCGGGATATTTTGGGATAGAAACGTTGAGCGTTCAGCGTTCAGCGTTCAGCGTTCAGCGTTCAGCGTTCAGAAAGAGCATAAAAAAGCCGCTTTCTTCTACAAGATAAGCGGCTTTTTGACTAACAATTTTTATTGTCTGCTTTTTAGAAACCTTTGGAGAAGGTTAAGATAAAGCGGTCATCACAATGTCCTTTATTGGAACTGTAGGCATAAGCATCACATTCACGATTACTTAAGTTATTACCAACATATGACAAGTCAACGTTAACACCAGCAAAATCTCTGTTTACACCCACTTTATAGTCAACATAATCAAAGTCTTTAGTACCATCTACCGCATCATTCTTGTCATCATAGGCATCTCCAAATGATTTACCAACACTGGCATTCATGGCCAGCCCCATTGGTAATTCATCATACCCAACCTCAGCATAAACGTATTTTGATGTATCGTCACTGCCATACCAGTCTGAGGAGTGTTTATAACCTACTGTAAAATAACTATAGCTTAAGCTGGCATACCATTCATTGGTATCCAGATCATTGGTAGTGCCATCACTATCATTGTAGTTATAACGGTTAAAACCAACATCATAGCTAAAGCCGCTATCACCAATATCATTGGCAAAACCAATATAAGTATCTAACTCAATATGGGTATCACCGAAATCAACATTAGAACCCCAGACACCTGCATAAATACCACTATCATGGCTCCAGTCAAAACCACCCTGGATAGCACCGTCATTATCTGTTTGCGAAATACCGCGGAAATAGTAATCAGTTACTAAAGCAACATTAGCTTCAATAGGTAAAGAAGAACCTTCAGATGATTTTGTTGTATCATCAATCGCTTTAGAAACGGTTAAGATAAAGCGATCATCACAATGTCCTTTATTGGAACTGTAGGCATAAGCATCACATTCACGATTGCTCAGATCATTACCCACATAACTTAAATCCCAGTTCAAACCGTAAAAGTCCTTGTTAATCCCAACTTTATAATCCATGTAATCAAAGTCTTTGGTGCCATTAACAGCATCGTTTTTATCGTCGTAAGCATCACCAAAGGACTTACCTAAACTAGCACTAAAACCAATACCATAAGGCAGATCATCATAAGAGAATTCCGCATAAACATATTTAGATGTATCATCACTGCCATACCAGTCTGAGGAGTGCTTATAACCTACTGTAAAATAACTATAGCTTAAGCTGGCATACCACTCATTGGTATCCAGATCATTGGTAGTGCCATCACTATCATTGTAGTTATAACGATTAAAACCAATATCATAACTAAAACCGCTATCACCAATATCATTGGCAAAACCAATATAAGTATCTAATTCAATATGAGTGTCACCGAAATCAACATTAGAACCCCAGACACCTGCATAAATACCACTATCATGGCTCCAGTCAAAACCACCCTGGATAGCACCGTCATTGTCTGTTTGTGAAATACCGCGGAAATAGTAGTCAGTTACTAAAGCGACATTGGCTGAAACCGTACCAAAGCCATCGGCACTGGCCATTAATGGAGTTGCCACAACGGAAGCGACCGCCAACGACAATAAAGATTTTCTAATTAAACTCATAATATTTTGCATCCCGTTTTATATTTCATGTTATTTGATACATAAATGTATTCGAATGTTTTGTGGTAAACAAACAACGTAATGACACATAGTAAGCATGTTGTGTGCCAAATACAACAACTACTTGAATTTAATATTATTGATAAAAGTCAATTTGTGACGATTTTATGACAAAACACTTTTTTTGCACCACAAAAAGACATTGGTTAGTGCGTAAGCACCAAAAAAGAACATTACATACACTTTAAATTTTTTTACAGGCAAAAAAAGAGCAGCCTGAATGCTGCTCTTTTTTAATAATGAAACCAGAGTGACACTACAGGATTTACTGCGAACTCATAAATTCAATAGCGGCCTTAATTTCTGCATCACTCAGGCTGGCATTACCACCACGAGAAGGCATTGCACCTTTACCGGCAATAGCAGACTTAAGCAGACCGTCAACACCGCCAGCAGCTTCCAGACGCGCATTCCAGGCATCTTTATCACCAATTTTAGGTGAATTTAATAACCCGGTACCATGACACGCCTGACAGGTTGCAGCTACTACTGCGCTACCATCAACAGGTCCGGCCGCCGCTTTTGGCTCTTCTTTAGCAGCTTCTGCGCCGCCCGCAGGTGCCCCTGCTACAGAAACCACTGCAATCGGCTTTAAGCGTTCATTTACTGCCTGTGCATCATTCTCATTCTTTGCACCAAAGGAAGCAAAGAATGAAGATAAAATAACAGCTATCCACAAAATTAACAGTGCCAGAATGCCTAAAAATACTATGGAGTTAACATAGTCCATAAATAGATCTTGTTCTTGATTATCACTCATAACTATTTCCTTAAAACTTCCTTAAAACATTTTCAGTCCAGATCCGAAACCGTCGAACCTACCCAAATTTAAAAATTAATCAATTATTATATACCAGAATTACTTAAAAAAACATAACCTTATATCAACACACAAAGCAGGGCTTTTTAATCCTGGTGTCTGTGTATTTTAAAATAAACCAAAATAGTGTATAGTCCAGCTCTCAAAGCGCCTGTAGCTCAGCTGGATAGAGCACGGCCCTCCGGAGGCTGCGGTCATTCAGATTAAGGGCACATAAGGC
>JALVDE010000470.1 GCA_027009375.1 Gammaproteobacteria bacterium | reverse complement strand
GTCCAGTCCCAACGGCGGCGGCTATAATGAAATCCGTTTTGAAGACAAAAAGTCACATGAGCAGATATACTTCCACGCCGAAAAAGACCTGGATATCCGTTGTAAAAACGACAAACGGGAAACCATCGGCAATACCCGCTCCCTGATAGTTGAAAACAACCAGTACGAACACATAAAAAATAACCTGCATCAGAAAGTGGAGCAAAACCTTCAGCAAAAAGCCGGTCAGCAAATCTCCGAAGACATTGGCGGCAATAAACACATTAAAGTGGGTCAGAAATATCTGCAGTCCGCCGGTGATACCATCCATATTAAATCCACTGACACGATATTAGATGCCGGCACTGAAATCACCTTTAAATCCTCCGGCGGTTTTATCAAAATCGATGCCTCCGGTGTGGTCATTAACGGCATTACCGTCAACCTCAATGGCGGTGGCAGTGCCTCTTCGGCTTCTGACCCTGCACCCATTACCCCCATCCAGGCTGTGGAGGCCGATAAAAATAAACCGGGGCAGAGCTTTAAACCCATAGAGCCGCAGCAGGCTTATAAACTGTCTGAATTTGATTTTTCTGAAATACACATAAATTCAAATATCACTGCCAAACAAAAAAACAATAAACCTGACAGGAGCAGTCAATTTGTTAAAAAAACAGTTTCTGAAGACGAGCCTTATGTGTAATAGTTCTTTTTATTTTAAATTATTTCATTATTGATAATAATTTAACTTGACAGAACCTGTAGTAATTCAAGTCTTTAATTTTGACTTAAGCAATTTTCGTATTAAATCAATATGCACCAGTAAATTGTACATTTGATCCGCATTGGATAATGGGGTATGCAGCTTACCGACTTCCCGGGTAATTCTTTCCAGTTCACTATTGAGCTTTTTAAATTCTTCATTGGATAGGGACTTACCGTAGGCCTGATCATCCACTTTCTGTAATTCTTTATACCAGCGATACACTTTGGAGCGTACCCGCCATTTATATAATGGCGGCAGTATTTTAAATAGCGGCACCAGCAGTAATAGTAAAGGCACAATCATAACAATCATACGATCAATAAACGTGGCGACCCAGAACGGCAGATATTTCATAAGAAACGGCGGGCCGACTTCCAGATAGCGTTTTGCAACATTACTTAAAGGAAATGCCGTTTGCTCAGCAGAAGGAAAATAACCGGGGCGTGAAAACAGATCATTACTGCCGTGATTATGGGTCATAGCACTAAGCAGTAATATCGCCAGTGATTTATGCAGATCATCACGGATAACCAGGTTGGCTGTCGGTGCCAGTAAGGTGACCGGTTTGTCAGGAATATTCAGATTAAAATCAATAATGCCTTCGTATAAAGTCAGTCTGGACAGGAAAGAAAACACCTGGGCATAGGCATCCGCACGTTCAAAATCAAATAAACTGAATTGCTCATTGCGTAATAATTGCTGAATTAAAGGTGTCTGAATTGAGGAGACAAAAAACGCGGCATCAATTTCTCCTGACTGCAGTTTTTTCAGGGCTTCATCTGGTGATAAATATAGAAATGTGGTGTTCTGAGAATTGACATGATTAATAATAAATAACTGTTTAGCCAGCATATTGGTACCGCTGCCCGGCTCACCAATAGCAATTTTAAGCCCGGCAAAATCATTCAGTCGTTTTAACTGTAACTCCTTTCGATAAAATATAGTAACCGGTTCA
>JALVDE010000469.1 GCA_027009375.1 Gammaproteobacteria bacterium | reverse complement strand
TGAGATTCACCGGATTTCGCTGAACGAATACCTTTAGTGGCTCCGCCTCCTTTAAGATCAATGGTTACACCGTATTTTTCTTTGTAGGCTGCGGCAATTTCCGACATAAAGGCTTTTTTAGTAATACCACAGCCAGTCCAGATTATTTTTTTTACTTCCGGCTCTTCAGTGGCTTTGCTATCTGTTTTATCTTTAGCAAGGCTTAAACCCGGGAGTAATGTATAAAGAACTAAAATAAGAAGAAAATTAAAAAGAAAAGAAGACTTGTTAAAATAATTTATCATTAAGGGATACCGTATTTGCATTTTGTTATAATTTTTGTGCGTTAAAGGATGTTATGTCGCCAGTTCTGGTATTGATATGTTAAATGATCACGCCTGGAACTATTGGCTGTACAATCTGATATAAATAATAGCAAATAATAAGCCAGATTCAATGTAGACGTTTTTAGTGGGTTTTTTATTCCATTTTTGAGAACTGGTTACACTAAAAATTACAAAATGCAATTTATGAGTGAAAGCTAAAATCCCCTTGAGTTTTCAGGGCTTAATAACCATATCTATAAACAGTTTTTCTTTAAGGAACTGATAATGGAAGAATATAACCAGATTGTTACGGTCATTGCCATGAGTATGGGGGTTGCCTGGGCAAGCGGGATAAACCTGTATGCGGCTATTTTAATGCTTGGAATTATGGGAGCGACCGGTAATGTTGATTTGCCTCCCGGACTGGAAGTGCTTAGTGATCCAATGGTTATTGGTGCTGCGGGTTTAATGTATTGTGTGGAATTTTTTGCTGATAAGGTGCCGGGTGTTGATAATGGCTGGGATGCGATTCACACCTTTGTTCGGGTGCCTGCCGGGGCGATTCTGGCAGCCGGAGCCGTTGGTGATGTTTCTTCTGCTGCGAGTATAGCTGCGGGGATCCTGGGCGGTGGCATGGCATTAGGTACGCATTCACTGAAAGCCGGCAGCCGAGTTTTGATCAATACTTCACCTGAACCGGTAAGTAACTGGACGGCCTCCATTACTGAGGATCTGGCGGTTATAGGGGGATTGTGGACCGCACTTCATTATCCTACTCTGTTTGTCGCGTTCCTAATCCTTTTTATTCTATTAATGATCTGGTTATTACCGAAGCTCTGGAAAGGCATTAAAGCGGTATTTGCGGCTATAAAACGGTTTTTCTCGTCAGCTCCAGAGAATGAGCCTCAGGGTGATTTTAGTTCGAATCTGTCTGAATCCATGAATAGCAAGGTCAGTATTAATGAATCAGTTTTAAAGATGGAATATAAAAAGAAAAAATAAGAGGGCAATCTGTTTGTTGATAAAAATCAATAAACAATAAAGTTGTATTTGAAATATTACTTTAATCGAGTATAGTTGTAGGGGTAAACCCTAGTTGTAGAACAATAAATATAATAGAAAATTATAATCGAAAAGGGAAAATATGACCGGTTCACTTATTAAATTCTTTGAATATGGTATCTTTCTGCTTTCACTGGTAACCGTCGTTTTCGGGGCTTATTCTCTGTTCACTCTTTAGAGTCTTTTCGAATTGCTCCTTATTTGATGACCTTGTTCGACACGTGTTCGATTATGGTAATGGGAGATAATTCATTTTGATCAGACTTATTATAATACTGTGTCTGTTATTTCTGGCAAACCCGGTGTTAAGTGCAGAGTTTAATATAAAACTTAGAAAAACAGATATTAATGAGTTAAAACAGCAGTTATTACCGGCTTTTGACAGAAATATCGAGTACCTCAATACCATCCTTCAATGTCTTGAGCAGGGTAATACTACAGACAATTGTCTGCAGCAGTTTCCACCGCCGGGAAGAACCTCTGAAACACAGAATGCTTCAGGCCAGGATATTAAGCGCTCCATTGAGAAAAAACTACAAAAGCAGGAATTAACTGAGTCTGATATTATCCATGGCCTGAAAGAATTATTGCAGCAGGCTGAAAAGGTCAGAAGTTGTCTGGTTGCCGGGCAGACGGCTAATGATCTAAAGGACTGTATCGTTAACTATAAACCCGAAAAAAACTGACGGACAACTTGTATTTTACTTTTTTGTTGCCTATGTTTACTGCATGACCTGTTTCCCACAGCAAAACCTATAATGCGCATTACCGCAGGCAAATATTCTCAATGGCAGATTCTGCTGCTGTTATTCCTGTTATTTATTCCTGCCTTATCCTATTCCACTGACAGTCTTATACGTTCTGACAGTATTGATAGTTCTGACGCTATCAATGGTTCTGACAGTATTAATAAAAGTGCAGAGAAGAAAAATACTGATGATATAGACATCTATGTCAACAGCTCCGTTCCCGACCAGCAATATTCTCTGGCAGAAGTCAGGGCAATTTTTGCCATGCGCAAAACTATCTGGCCTGATGGTACCAAAATAAAGGTCTTTGTACTTCCCGATAATGCTTCTAAACATCGTCTGTTTACCAAGTCCAGACTGCATATGTTTCCTCACCAGTTTCGCAGGATATGGGACCGGCTGACTTTCTCAGGTGCTGGACAGGCACCTGTAGAAGTAGAATCATTTGAGGAAATGTTTGACCGCTTAAGTAATACTCCAGGCAGTATCGGTTATCTGAAAGCTCAGCACTATCATGGAAATATCAGGAAATTAAATTATGAATAGACTTTATTTATTTTTAATCAGTATATTTCTATCCAGTTACGCTCTGGCCTATGAAGTGACGGAGAATTTACAGATACACGGTTTCTTTACTCAGAGTGGCGTTTATACCTCTGATAACAATATGTATGGAAACAGTGAGGATTCAATGACCGGTGATTTAAGAGAAGCGGGGTTGAATTTATTTTATACTCCGTTAAGCAATTTAAGTTTTTCATTTCAGGGCTTATATCGTAAAGCGGGCAAGGTGGATAATGATTCTGTCGATGTTGATTATGCTTTTATGGATATTAATTTAAAAAATTATGCTTCAGGCCACTACGGGCTGCGCCTGGGACGAATAAAAAATCCAATTGGATTGTATAACGAAACCCGTGATGTTGCTTTTACCACTCCTTCTATCATTCTGCCTCAGGGGATTTATTTTGATCGTTCCCGTTCATTTTTACTCTCCTCTGATGGCGGGCAACTTTACTGGGAGCACCTGACAGAAAATGGTAATTTTAATTTAAAAGTGAGCTATGGTGTGACGCGTAATGATAATGATGAGTTACTTAAAGCCATTATTCCTTATCCAACCTCTAAATTTCCATTACCTGAACCGCAGGGAGAGCTGGAGCCATCGGGTACAATTCCCTCCTTTTTAACGCAGATATCCTATGAACAAAATGGAGGCGAGTATATTTATGCATTAAGTTTTGCTGATGCAGAACTTAAATATAATCCTAAAGGTAATGAACTCTATCAGAAAGGCCATACTAAATTTGATATGTATGTTTTGTCAGCACAATATAATGGTGAAAAAATTACACTGACAGGTGAATATAAATACCAGGAAAATGAATTTAAGGATTTTGGCGTCCTTTATCCTGATGTATCTCCAGTTAGTGAAAGCTGGTATATTCAGGCCGCTTATCGATTAAAATATAACTGGCAGTTGTATGGTCGGTATGATGAATCTTATTCCGACAAAAATGATAGAAACGGCAGTAATACAAAGCGGGTTGGAGATCCAGCTCATATGGCCTATTCTAAAAGTACCATGCTGGGTGTGCGCTGGGATATTAATACCTCCATGATGATAAGAGCGGAATATCATAATATTGATGGCACAAGCTGGCTTACCTCTGCGGACAATCCTGACAGAAGTCATACTGAACGCTATTGGGATCTGTTTGCTTTGCAGTTTTCTATTCGCTTTTAGCTCACCTGTAATTATTAGGGAATTTACTTATCGACTTATCCTATGGAGGGGGTTAATATACTGGAAAAGATATAAAGAACATAAGATTTATCTTTACAATAATAACTATTAAAACTTAATAAGGGGGGCAGTATGCAAGTACGGTCTGCATATAACCATGAAGATGCATTTAGTCTTAAAATGGATAAAATTCTACAACAAAGTCGTCGTGAGTTGCAGGAACGAGCTCATTTAATTTCTCTGGAAATTGACAGTCGTGCGGCAACGGCTAAAAAAGATGTACACACTCATTTAAATAATATAACCAGAACTTACTCCCAAAGAAACCTGCATTAAGCAGGTTTTCTCTTTCTAAATCAATATTTTTTCAATGATTTACTCATTTATTTCTATCTGATTGAAGTTTTTCAGAACGCTATAATCAGATAGAGTCTGATCTTTATAGTAACTTCATAATTCAGTAAATCTCCAGATATTTAATTTTCAGTACAAAATAATTCATGACAAAAAAAACAGAAGATTCACAGGACATTTGTGAATATGAAGCTAATGTTGAAAGAGAAAGTATTCGTACAGGCTTATCCCAGTCATGTTTAATGAATGCTTTTACCGATAACCTGTTTTATATGCAGGGGCGTTCAAGACATTCAGCAACACCTAATGATGAATATATGGCTGCTGCCTATACCGTACGTGATCGAATGTTAAAACGCTGGGTACATTCGGCTCAAACCTATAAAGAACAGCAAGCCAGAACGGTTTGTTACCTTTCGGCAGAATTTTTACTTGGACCTCATCTGGGCAATAACCTGATTAATCTGGGCATTATGGAAAAGGCCAAGGACAGTGCAGTCAAAATGGGTCTGGACTTTGATAATATCCTTATTCAGGAACAGGAGCCGGGTCTGGGTAATGGTGGATTAGGACGCCTGGCAGCCTGTTACCTTGATTCGCTGGCAACACTTCAGGTACCGGCAATAGGTTATGGTATTCGTTATGAATTTGGCATTTTTGATCAGCTTATTGAAGATGGCTGGCAGGTAGAAGTCTCTGATACCTGGTTACATAATGGAAATCCGTGGGAACTGTATCGACCTAAGCTTAAATTTCCGGTTAATTTTGGAGGCTACACGGAGCATTTTAAAACTGAGCAAGGGCACCAACAAATACGCTGGATTCCTGAGTTGTCTGTTAATGGGGTTGCGTATGACACACCGATTCTGGGTTATGGAGTAAATAACTGCAATCTTTTGAGATTATGGAAAGCGGAAGCCACTGAATCGTTTGATTTTCAGGCCTTTAATACCGGTGATTATTATGGAGCTATTCAGGCGAAGGTCATTGCAGAAAACATTTCCAAAGTATTATATCCAAATGATGAAAAACTGGATGGTAAGGCACTGCGTTTAAAACAACAGTATTTCTTTGTTAGCTGTTCATTACAGGATATGATTCGATTACACATTGGCTCAGAAAAAGCTTCAGGTCAAACACTGGCAACATTTCATAAGAAGTTTGCGGTACAGTTAAATGATACTCATCCTGCAATTTCCGTGGCAGAGCTGATGCGGCTTTTTCTGGACGAACATGAACTGCAATGGGACGAGGCCTGGGAAATTACCCGAAAAACCTTTGCCTTTACTAACCATACACTATTACCGGAAGCACTGGAAACCTGGCCTGTTAAGTTATTTAAAAAATTATTACCAAGACATCTGGAAATAATTTATGAAATAAATACCCGCTTTCTGGATGAAGTTCGAATGCATTTTTTAAAAGAACATAATCGACTGGACAGAATTGCCCGCATGTCCCTGATAAATGAAGAAGGTGAAAAGTCCATTCGTATGGCCCACCTGGCCTGTGTTGGCAGTCATGCAATTAATGGTGTAGCACAATTGCATACGGAGCTGCTGAAAAACACTATTTTAAGTGATTTTTATGATCTCTGGCCAGAAAAATTCAGTAATAAGACCAATGGGGTTACTCCCAGACGATTTGTTGTGCTGAGTAATTCAAAATTATCCGATCTCATCACACAAACACTGGGCAGCAATGAGTGGATTCGGGATATGACCCAACTCAGAGCTCTGGAATCATTTGCTGAAGATGAAGCATTTCAGAATCAGTGGCAGCAGGTAAAAATTGATGCTAAACATCAGTTATCAGCCTGGATAGATGATAATCTGGGTATTAAAGTAAATCCTGAGTCTTTATTTGATATTCAGGTAAAACGCTTCCATGAATATAAACGTCAGCATTTGAATATTCTGCACATTATTACCCTGTACCAGCGCCTTAAGCAGGATCCGGATCTGGAAATTACACCCAGAACCTTTATTTTTGGTGGTAAAGCAGCGCCCGGTTATTACATGGCCAAGTTAATGATTAAACTGATTAATGCGGTTGGCGAAGTAATTAATAGAGATCCTGATATTAATGGTTACCTGAGAGTGGTGTTTATACCCAATTTTAATGTTAAAAATGCCCAGATGATATATCCGGCTGCAGATTTGTCTGAACAGATTTCAACGGCAGGCAAAGAAGCATCCGGTACCGGTAATATGAAGTTTTCTATGAATGGAGCACTGACCATTGGAACCCTGGATGGTGCCAATATTGAGATCAGAGAAGAAGTGGGCAGTGACAATTTTTTCCTGTTCGGTCTGACTTCTGATGAAATTTGTAATTTGCGAAACAGTGATTACAGACCAATGGAGGTTATTAATAATAATCAGGAACTAAAAAATGCCCTGGAACTGATTGACTGCGGACTATTTGCCCATGGTGACCGATCTTTATTTAAACCTTTAACTGATTCATTAAAATATCACGATCCATTTTTTGTCTGTGCCGATTACCAGTCCTATATTGACTGCCAGTCTGAAGTCAGTCGTGAATTCAATAACCCCAGACAGTGGACAAAAATGTCGATACTTAATGTAGCCAGAATAGGAAAGTTTTCTTCTGATCGAGCTATTAGAGAGTATTGTGAAGATATCTGGAAAGTAGCGCCTGTGCCGGTGGAGCTGGAGTAAGAGCAGCGCTGAGCGTTCAGCGTTCAGCGCTGAGAAAGAGCTAAAGCTAAGAGCAGAAAAGCACCTACCATAAAAGCCCGCCCTGATAATCTGGACGGGCTTTTTCTTTAGCTCTTGCTTTTTCTGAACGCTGAACGCTGAACGCTCAGCGCTGCTCTTACTCCAGCTCC
>JALVDE010000468.1 GCA_027009375.1 Gammaproteobacteria bacterium | reverse complement strand
GGAAAGTTTTTGTAAATGGAAAAGAGGGCAGGGTAAAACTTAAAGAAGACTGGAAAAAACAATGGCAGGCACTTGAACATACCGATAAAAAAGTCAGAATGTCAGCACAAATTGCATTTCGCTGGTCAACTTTTCCCAGCCAGCAGGAATTTGAACCGGGCGGGGATTATAACTGGGGTATGATCAGCTTTGGTTTACCACCCGGCCAGCACTTTGATTTACAGGTTAACTGGTTAAACGGTGATAAGTCCCACAGTATGCTGATTAAAAATATTCAATGTCCTGAAGATAACTAATATTAAAAATAATAAGGAAAATATTAATGCTTAAAACCACTTTCTTTTCTGTTTTCATATTCGTATTGCTGTCTGTTCAAAGTCTTATGGCCTCAGAACTAACACCTGTGGATCAAAGCCTGGACGGTCTTGAATTTACTCTAAAAGATATGGACGGCAAAACCCATAAACTGTCTGACTATAAAGGTAAAACCCTGATCATTAATTTCTGGGCCAGCTGGTGTCCACCCTGTCGGGAAGAAATGCCTTCCATGGAACGGGCCTGGCAGAAAATTAAAAAAGACAATATTGTTATGCTGGCCATTAATGTGGGTGAAGATGAAGACACTATCTTTACCTTTCTGGGCGATTACCCGGTCAGTTTTACCATTTTAATGGACACCACAGGAGAGGTCACAGAACACTGGCCCATTAAAGGTCTGCCCACTACCTATGTTGTTTCACCAGAAGGGAAACTGGTGTATCGTGCGATTGGTGGCCGGGAGTGGGATAATGATGCGATATTAAATCAAATCAGGAAGTTGAATCATAAAAAAAATTATTAAAACATTCATCAGTCTTATAATTTTCCTGTAACACATACAGGCGTTGCCAAAAGCTGACAATAGAGGTTCCGTATAGCATCAATGCATTGATAAAATCGCCTCAAAAGCTGGCGATTTTAGCGGCCTATCAAATTAAAGTAATTTTCAATATCTGCACTGCAAAGAGACTTTATTTTATGGCCTTTGTGAGCTTTGATAAAAGCCTAGAGACGGATTACATACCAACGCTTCTGGTTATCAGGTAAGATGATTTGTTTAAGCATGTCAGATAGTTATCAAAAAAAGAGGCTTTATCTGAGGTAAAAGAGGGCATATCAGGCATTTGAACATTCCTTGTTTTAAAAAGTGGACTTCCAGTCCTTGAAGATATACAGTTATAAAATAATAGCCCGAACGGGCCAATAACACAATAGGCCGCTTACATAGTATTGATAATACTATGTAAGCGGATGAATATACTGTTAGCAATACAAAGAAGAGTGCCGGACTAATGGAATCTATATACTGATGACACGAGAAGAATTCTTACAATCTGTTGGAGCTAAAAGTACAAATAAATACTGGAGTTGGTCAGCTGTCAATGAAGAAGAAAAAGTAGTCATATTTGGAGCATGGGACGTTCATACAAAAGATGGACGCGAAATGATTCTTAGTGAAGATTGGAGATTAAGTAAAAAAGGGAAAAAACAGGCTGGTTATACAGACGCATATAAAAATCTTCGACTCGTAGAAGAAAAAGGCTATCAGTTAAAAACTTACCCGATGATTCTTGAAAGAATAGACAATGGGGAATGGACACGCGCAAAAATTAAGGAGTTTATCCCTGTTTTGCAGGATCGAAAGCTTATTAAGTCAGGAAGTG
>JALVDE010000467.1 GCA_027009375.1 Gammaproteobacteria bacterium | reverse complement strand
TCTGGGCGCCAGTTCAAAACGCTCAATACAGGAATAACTATCTGCAGTGCCCTCTAATAAGGCTGCCGAACAGGCATGGGTGGAAGTTTCAAGGGCAAGAATTTTCATTCAATAAGAAGTCGTAATATTGTTGTTTTTATAAAACCTTATTCTAAACGCTATCAGGAAAAAGTAAACCTTTGCTGCAGTTGTTCAAATTCTGTTTCAAGCGGCATATCCGGTAAACTGGCTCTTAAATAATAGCCATAGCTTTTGTTTACCAGGCGCGGATCGGCAATAACCAGTATGCCGGTATCGTTAATATCCCGGATTAAACGCCCGGCTCCCTGTTTTAATGCCATGGCGGCCTGGGGTAGCTGCAGTTGATAAAAGGCATTAATGCCCTGCTGCTGCAGATAATTAATACGCGCCTGCAGCACTGGATCACCGGGGGATGCAAAGGGCAGTTTATCCAGTACCACACAGGACAGCGCCTCACCTTTCACATCAACGCCCTCCCAGAAACTGCTGGTGCCCAGCAGCAGTGCATTTTGTGTTTGTTTAAAACAACTGACCAGCTGCTGTTTAGGGGCATCTCCCTGTACCAGCAATACCAGGCCAGAATCAGATAATAACTGTCGGGCTTCATGCATGGCTTTATAGGAAGTAAACAGCAGAAAGGTTCTCCCCTTTAGTCTGTGTATCAGCGGCAGAACCGCTTTTATCAATGCCCGGGTATAATTGGGATCATCCGGCATGGGCATATTGGGGGGCAGGTATAACACCGCCTGTTTTGAATAATTAAAGGGACTGTCAAAGCAGGCAAAACTGGCCTGATTTAAGCCCAGCTCGGTTGCAAAATAATTAAACCGGGCTGCTAGTCTATCCTGTTCTGATACCTGCTCTAATGAGTCCTCAATAAGCCCGTTAGTATTAATCGTCAGGGTGGCGGAAGTAAATACCCAGGCCGCTTTTTGCTGGGCTATATGAGCTTTAAACTGCTCGCCAATCATTAAGGGAGTCGAATGAATTTCAAAGCCTGCCCTGCTGCATTCAAACCAGTGAATATTGGTCTGTTCAGTATCATTCTGTTTATGGGAATGTTCACTAAGGCCAAGGGTATTAAACGTACTTAATAACTGCTCAGCTCTATGAGCAAAGTGCTCCAGTATCTCATTAACGGGAGCCAGTTTTACCAGATGATTGACCAGTTTACTGAATACATAAGTGACTTCATCCAGCATGGGTTTTACACCATTGTGTACTTCCTGCCAGCTACCGCGCTGTTTATAGCGACTCAGTACCAGACTTAAATCATCCAGTAAGCGGTTAATGTCCTCACTCAGATGTTTAAAGCTTTCACCAGAGGATGGCTGTTTTTTAAGTTCCTTGCGGACATCATGTAACAGGCCTTTAATTTGCTTTGAAGATATGTGTTGAGAAAAAAATCGACCGGCAATATCCGGCAGCTGATGGGCCTCATCAATAATATAATTCACGGCATCAGGCAGGATATCCCCCAGCGCATCTTTTTTTAAACTGAGATCGGCCATCAGCAGATGATGATTAACAATAACAATATCCGCCGACAAGGCCTGTTCTCTGGCCTTGAGTACATAACAGTGTTCATGTTCCGGGCAATGTGCCCCAAGGCAGTTTTCAGTTGTTGACGTGACCATGGGCCAGATAGCTGACTGCTCCTGCAGCATGGTAAATTCTGCCCGATCAGCAAAACGGGTCTGCCCGAGGTGTTTTTTCAGCTTGTGCAGATCCGACTGGGTCTGTTCATCATACCAGGATTCACCGGCTGATTGCTCCAGACGGTACAGGCAGACATAGTTTGAGCGGCCTTTAAGGAGACTGATATTAACCTTACGCTGTAATACCGGTTCCAGTGCCCTGACAATTAAGGGTAAATCTTTATAAAACAGCTGATCCTGCAGGTTGCGGGTACCGGTACTGACAATGGTCTGTTGGGAAGATAATAAGGCCGGTACCAGATAGGCAAAGGTTTTACCGGTTCCAGTTCCGGCTTCACACAGCAGAATTTTAGTGTTGTGCAGCGTATTACTGACCGCGGATGCCATTTGCTGCTGGGCCTCACGGGGACGATAACCCGGAATAACATCCGACAGCAGGCCGTTTGGAGCAAATACAGCCTGCAGTTGGGTATTGAACGATTCGACGGCCGGAGCGCTTATAAACTCAGCTCCTGTTCATTTTTAGTCCAGTCCCGGCTCCAGGCCAGTGTGGCTATTTTTCTGAACCGGGCCACGGTCATGGCGCCTTTTCTGGCCTTTTTACTGGTTTTGTCTACCATATTGTCCGTCAGTGTGGCGCGGTCAATTTCATAAATTTCAAACGGCTCATAATCATCATCCAGCAATACCAGAACCACACTGTCCCAGTTCTGTTCCAGCTTAAGCTGACCTATGCGCTGAGTATTTTTTGAGTCAGAAAATAGGGTACGTCCCTTGATCTGCACACGGTCACCCTGCAGATCGCCGGATTTTTCTGTACCGACTGCTTCATAACCGGTCTGATCCGGTGCCGGAGCCAGATGTAACAGGCGAATAGCATCATAGACGGAAATTTCATTACTGACCCCGGGCATGGTTTTACCGGTGGCACGCCGATAATTAGCCGCCAGCTGTCGGGCCTGCTGCATAAGTACATCGACTGAATAGGGGTTATCGGTATTCTGGGTCATGAATAGTAATTCTGATGATTATTCCGGTGTTTTCATAAGCAATGACGGCTATTCTATCAGCAAAACCCGCTTAATTCGCCCTGAAAGCCCGGTTTGAGGTGGAATTTAATCAAAAAAACGAGTAAAAGCCGTGTAATCTTCCCGCTCAGTCCGGTAACTGTTTACAGCCGCAGAGGTATCTTCATAGCCCAGTGCCATACCGCAGATAAGTACCATATCCTGATCATAACCCAGATGTTGTTTAACAATATCCGGATATTCAGCCAGTGCCGCCTGAGGACAGGTGGCCAGTCCCTGATCCACAGCCGCCAGCATAACAGACTGCAGGAACATGCCGTAATCCAGAAAGGTACCTTTTTCTGCCATGGCATCGACAAAAAAGAACAGCGCAACGGGTGCATCAAAAGCACGGTAATTGGCCGCCCATTGATCTTTCTGGCGTTGTTTGTCCTCACGGGTAATATTTAAGGCTGAATACATTTTCAGGCCGCAGGCTTTGCGGCGGCTTTTATAGGGTTCGGTCCACTGGGTAGGGTAATACTGATAATCCAGATCCGCCTTACGTCCGGAACGAAAGGCCTGTTCCAGCTGTTCATCCAGTAATTGCTTGGTGTTACCCTGAACAACCGCCACCTGCCAGGGCTGGGTATTGACGCCGGAAGGGGCATGACGGGCCAGATCCAGAATTTGCTGAATTTTTTCAGCTTCAACCGGGGTGTCAAGATAAGCCCGAGTGGATTTACGTTGTAGAATGGTGTCTTTAAATTGCATGTCGATTTCTTATTATTAATGATAGCTATTCAGCCGATGCCACCGCAACTGAGTGTGGAGACAGTTGCTCTAATGGATTTTTATTTTTTAGTTATGACCAGAAACTGTATCAGGGACATCTATAGAAGAAGTCAGAGCCAGCAGACCGGCATTAATGGCACGGTTGCGCCCCATTTCCTTGGCATCATACAAAGCCTGATCCGCGCTTGCAAGCAGCTTAAGTCCCAGTTCCCGAATATCCTCAAAACACTGTTCACTTTCAATAGTGGATACCCCAGCAGAAATGGTAATGCTCAGGAGTACATTTTTATCAACCACCACCCGACTACGGTTAACGGCATTAATAATACGCTGGGCCACCATCATGGCTTCTTCATTGCCGGTATCCGGTAATAACACGGCGAATTCCTCACCACCGTAACGGGCCAGAACATCATGGGTTCGTAACACACCCTGTACTCTCTGAGCCACCTGGCGCAGCACATCATCACCGACGCCATGACCGTAGTTATCATTTACGGATTTAAAATGATCAATATCCAGAAATACACAGGAAATAGAGGTGCGGGAACGATCCCTCCGGTTCAGTTCTTCCGGCAGACGCTGGTCAAAGAAACGACGGTTACGCACCCGGGTCAGAGGATCAGTAAATGTACTTTGTTTTAAACGTTCCAGGTTCAGAGCATTTTCCACACACACAGCCATAATAAAGGACAGCCGCTGCAGGAAATCACTGGAAGCATGGGACTGAAAACGGTTAATATCCCGGCTGCCGCAGCAGAATACACCGATTTTTTTGCCCCGTCGAATTAAGGGCAGAACTGCAATAGAAGCAATACCGGGTTTATCCATTAACCACTGGTGTTTAGAACTCTGATAGGTATCTGTGCAGATTTTTGAGGACATGTACTGGAGTTTTTCCAGTTCCACAGGAAAATTCAGCAGGGTCAGAAAATTATATTCAATGGATTCAAGAGTAGCTTCCGGGATTAAACGGCGCAGTGATAAGTCACTGTCTTCCAGCAATAGTGTGCAGGCATCCAGTTTAAACAGGTGCATATAATCATGGCCGATAATTCTCAGCAGATCTTCAATGGATTCTGCAGCCATCAGTTTAAATTCTATGGCTTCAAAACGTTCAAGTTTTTTCTGGTTTTCATGCGCATTAAATAATAACGCTTCCAGTTGAGCTTTTAGACGCTGTGTTTCGTTCGTTTTATCAACGATTCCCATAACTGAACCTGTTTTTTGCTACTACCTCATTCTAGTACAAACAACAGGGATTTACACAAATTAGCACACAAAAAATCACATTCAGCCGATTTTTCTGTATTATTTTTCTGACACATATCTCACCCACAATCCTACAGTTCTCTGTAGTAAAACCTGTCCTGAAAATCAGCCATTTTTTATTAATATAACCACCAGGAAAATAAAAAAGGATTTTGACTATGACCCGTAACACCTATTTATCATCCTGTGGTTTCAGCCTGGTTGAAATGCTTATTGTGCTAGCCATGATGGGTATTTTAAGTAGTTATGCCCTGCCTTCTTTCAGTAAACTGATAAACAGTCATCGTCAGAACACGGTATTACTACAATTGTTTAGCCATAATCAACTGGCTCGCTCTGAAGCCATTAAACAGAACCAGTCAGTTATTTTATGTAAATCAGACAACGGCCAGCAATGTACACCTTCTGCTCAGTGGCAGAACGGCTGGATTGTATTTGCCGATTTGGACAACAATAAACAATTAAGTGGTACTGAGCCGCTGATTTACAGTTTTCAGAACCATAATCCATCTTTATCCTTAAGTTACAAAGGATTTGGATCGCATAATTATATCCGTTATTATCCCGATGGGCGAAGCAGTACCAATGGCAGTTTTATTTTATGCACCCCGGAAGGCAATGTTACAGCCCGCAGCCTGATTATTTCCCGTACGGGAAGAGCCCGTCTGTCATCAAAAAATGCCAGTGGTGGTGCCCTGAATTGTGGTTAAAGTAATATGAATTAAATGTAAATTTTAAAAAACTCAAATTTTAAAAAATGTTGCTTGACATTAAATTTAAAATCAATAGAATATGCATCGTTGTCCAAGAGCGATGTCTCAAAGACAATAACTATTCCCCAATAGCTCAGCGGTAGAGTAGGTGACTGTTAATCACTTGGTCGCATGTTCGAATCATGCTTGGGGAGCCAAATACCAAAACCCTTGTATATCCAGTTGATTGCAGGGGTTTTTTATTGGTTATTCTAAACACAATTCTATTTATAATGTTGATATAATTTTTAAGCGGAAAGGAAGCAAAGCATGACAACGACATTAAATATTATTAAGTCTATTGCTATAGCAGGTGCTGCTTTAATTGCACTACTGGCTATTGGTTTGATTTTTAATATCACAATTTAATAATATATTTAACCCACTTAATTCATAGGGTTTTAAAAACCGCTGTACTAATTTCTATGAGCTACTACAGCGGTTTTTTATTTTCAGCACCCTTTCCGGGTTATCATTAACTCCTTTAAATGCCGGATTACAAGATGATATTTAAAAAATATGGCTAAAGTCATCCCTGCCCTACAAAATTCCCCCCGCAAAATAAGTATTTAGTAATACACCTGATCTAGATCAGGGTTAACCCTAGGTTATCGTCCTAAAATATAATCAAATTTAAAGATTTTAATCGTATTTTAAACATAGCTCCGTTTATATAACGGCAGGAGGGATATGATGATTATCGACTCATTAT
Source organism: Gammaproteobacteria bacterium (assembly GCA_027009375.1). GTDB lineage: Bacteria > Pseudomonadota > Gammaproteobacteria > GRL18 > GRL18 > JANELJ01. The sequence continues at coordinate 857 of JALVDE010000467.1, read as the reverse complement.
CATTAATAGCCATTTTAACGACAGTTTCCATTGTCATGTTACTGATCTGGAACTATTGCCAGGGTGGCTGCAAAAATAAATAAGTATGCGGCTGTTAGTTAAACTCTAGGTTTAAGACTCGAAACTGAATATAATAAACCGTTATTATATTCAGTATTTCGAGCCTTATGACCACAAGCAAGCCTGATAAGGGCAGTTCCACTCAACCTCAACATACGCCAATGATGGCGCAATACCTTAAGATTAAGGCTGAGTTTCCCGATATGCTGGTGTTTTACCGCATGGGAGATTTTTATGAACTGTTTTTTGATGATGCAAAGAAAGCCTCTCAGTTACTCGACTTGTCCCTGACCGCCCGCGGTCGCTCCGCCGGGGAACCCATTCCCATGGCCGGCCTGCCCTACCATGCAGTAGACAATTACTTAAGCAAGCTGGTTAAGCTGAATCAGTCTGTGGCCATCTGTGAACAGATTGGTGATCCGGCCACGTCTAAAGGTCCGGTAGAACGCAAGGTGGTACGCATTATTACCCCCGGTACCATTACCGAAGACAGTTTACTGGAAGACCGTAAAGATAACCTGCTCGCTGCCATCAGCATTAACGATAAACACTCACCGGCCTATGGCCTGGCCATACTGGATCTCACCAGCGGTCGTTTTAACGTATCTGAACTGGACAGCCTGGAAGCCCTGCAGTCAGAACTGGAACGTCATAAACCCAGTGAACTGCTGCTGGAAGAAAACAGTCTCTATAAAACCGCACTGAAACAGCAGCTGGGTAAACAGACGGCCTTTACTGAACAGCCGCCCTGGTGGTTTGATGAGCAGGCTTCCCGGCAGTTGCTTAATGAGCAGTTT
>JALVDE010000466.1 GCA_027009375.1 Gammaproteobacteria bacterium | reverse complement strand
AGCATCCTGGTAACGAGGCTGATTGAGTACAAAGTCAGGATTAAGCGGTCGGTTTGAATTATCCATACCCGGCTCACCATGATCCAGATAACGCCATTCATCAAACAGATTAGGACCGAAGCCGCTGCGTTTAATGGACTTTAAAAACTGTTTGGGAATAATGGCATCGGTATCCACATTGGCACGATCCAGGGGTACTGCAATAGCACTTAATTTTGTAAACTTCTCCATTATAGTACTCCTTTTTATACTGCCGAACCGGAAACATCGCTGCCGGAAGTTGCGGCCAGCTGCGAAGCATCAATAAAATGGCCGGCTACTGCGGCTGCAGCGGCCATGGCCGGACTGACCAGATGGGTACGACCGCCCTGTCCCTGACGCCCTTCAAAATTACGATTGGAGGTCGAGGCACAACGTTGGCCGGGTTCAAGCCGGTCTGCATTCATAGCCAGACACATGGAACAGCCCGGCTCACGCCATTCAAAACCAGCCTCTTTAAAAATTTTATCCAGACCTTCTGCTTCTGCCTGCTGTTTTATCAGGCCGGAACCGGGCACCACCAGAGCCTGCTGAACATTATCAGCCACTTTTCTGCCCCTGGCAATTTCTGCTGCGGCCCGCATATCTTCAATACGGGAATTGGTACAGGAGCCGATAAAGACCACATCAACCGGCACTTCATTAATCGGCGTACCGGCTTCAAGCCCCATATATTTAAGTGCAGCCTTCATGCCTTCTTTTTTCACCGGATCGCTTTCCTGCTGCGGATCAGGGATCCGCTCATTAATGGCAATGGTCATTTCCGGTGAAGTACCCCAGGTTACCTGAGGCTCTATACAGCTGGCATCCAGTATGACTTCCTTATCAAAGACAGCACCCTCATCGGAATGGAAGTTTTTCCAGTATTGCACGGCCATTTCCCATTGTTCACCCTTTGGTGCCCAGGTTTTGCCTTTAACATATTCAATCGTAGTATCATCAACTGCAATCATACCGGCACGGGCTCCGGCTTCAATGGCCATATTGGATATGGTCATACGCCCTTCCATAGACAGAGAGCGAATGGCTTCCCCTGCAAACTCAATAGCATATCCCGTACCGCCTGCAGTACCTATGGTGCCGATAATGGCCAGGATAATATCTTTTGCCGTCACGCCGGGTTTTAACTGACCATCAACCCGTACCAGCATATTTTTTGATTTTTTCTGGATAAGGCACTGGGTCGCCAGTACATGCTCCACTTCAGAGGTGCCAACTCCAAAAGCCAGAGTACCGAAAGCCCCGTGTGTTGACGTATGAGAATCTCCGCAAACCAGTGTCATACCGGGCAGAGTGGCGCCCTGCTCCGGACCAATCACATGCACAATACCCTGACGGATATCATCCATTTTAAATTCAGTAATACCAAAGTCCTGACAGTTTTTATCCAGGGTTTCCACCTGAATTTTAGAGATGGGATCGGCAATACCCTCTGCCCGATTAGTAGTGGGCACATTATGATCCGGTGTAGCCAGGTTGGCAGATACACGCCAGGGTTTACGATTAGCCAGTCTGAGTCCCTCAAATGCCTGAGGTGAAGTTACCTCATGAATTAACTGCCTGTCGATATATAATAAGGAAGTACCATCATCATTTTTTCGAACCTCATGACTGTCCCACAACTTGTCATACAGGGTTTTTGCACTCATTTTCTTCTCCCGACGGAAA
>JALVDE010000465.1 GCA_027009375.1 Gammaproteobacteria bacterium | reverse complement strand
AGCATAAAACTAACTCTTAAGTTCTAAAACCTGGAACCGGTTTAAAGAAAATTAAATAAAGACAGCCCCTGAATTTTAGTAAAGGTCTGCTGTGATGCCTGCAGACCGATCTGCTGCTGTTCCAGCCGGCTAATGGCCTCAGTATAATCCAGATCCTGAGTATCTGATAATGTAGAAGCCAGCTGCACCAGATAATCTTCATTGACATTTTCCTGGCTTTCCGTGGCATTTAAACGGGCACCAATGGTGGACTGTTTGTCAACAATGTGTCCCATGGCCGCATCCAGGTTACCTATAATACGATTCATGGAATCATGGAAATCTTCTGCAGGCACTGCAGTTGGAGAACCGGCATTAGTGTTAAGCACCGTTTGCAGCTCTCCAACAATAGCAAATACACTCATAGGACTATTTGAAGTATTGATACCATTATCCGTACCCCGAATATCCATAAATACATCAAAACCATTATCACCACTGGCAATCTGCCGGGTAGGCCCGATTTGCAGTAATTGCTGCCCCTGATCGCCTTTATATTCTATAGTACCGCCATTATTAACAAAAGGCTGGTTTCGATTATCAAAACCGGCAAACAGATATTCACCATTGCCATTAGTAGTATTAGCCAGTCCCACCAGAGCCCCTAATTGCTGCTCTATTTCCTTGCCAATGTCAGAACGCTGTACAGCATCATAAGTATCATTATTAGCCTGTATGGTTAATTCCCTGACTCTCTGCAGGACACTGACAACACTATCAATTGCCGTCTCTTCAATTTCCAGGGAGCTTTTTGTGGTTGAGATATTATCCTGAAATTTTTCAGTTCTGGATTTTGCCTGGTTCAACCCGAGTACACGTGCCGAACCGGCCGGATCATCAGAAGGCACTACAATTTTTCTGCCCGTTGACATTTGCAGCATGGTTTTATTGAGATTGTAATTCTGAGTGTTCATGGCAGTAACACCCTGAGAATAAGCTGTACTGGTGGCAACTCTCATAATTATTTATCCTGTATCCAATTTGTCATTCTAGGCCACTGAATTAATCAATGTCTGGAACATTTCATCTGCAATTGAAATAACTCTGGCAGAAGCCTGGTAAGCCTGCTGAAATTTCAGCAGATCGGCGGCTTCTTCATCCAGGTTAACGCCAGAATAACTTTCACGCTCGGCTTTTGCCTGTTCACTTAAAGTTAGCTGAGCTTTTAAATCTACCTCAGCCGAATGGGTTTTAGTACCTACATCCGACACAATAATGCCATAGGCAGCCTGAAAATCGGTCGAACTGTTTTCAATGGTTTTGGTTGTCTGCAATTTAGCCATCAACAGTCCATTACGATTATCATCATAAGGAGCAGAATTATTGCCAATTACAAAAGCATCCGTATCAACCGGCTGTCCAGACACTGTAAAACTCATATTGCCGTAACCGGCAAAGGTGTATGTTCTGCCGCCAAAGTCTGTTGCCGGATCATAAGCCAGGTTTCCACCCGGACCACCTGTAACCACAAATCCCGGTCCACCTGCACCATCACCGTTAGCTGAATCAAAAGTCAGTGTAATATCTCCACCAAGCGGTATATTAGTGGTATTAGTAATAGAAGGTAAGGTGATTTTTCCGGTACCTGAATTTACAGCACTACCCTCTGCAGTAGAAATAGCACCTGATACTATTGGCCCTGCCAGCGCAATATCCAGTACATTATTAACA
>JALVDE010000464.1 GCA_027009375.1 Gammaproteobacteria bacterium | reverse complement strand
CAACAGCCGAAGAAAAAGAAAAAAGTGAACAGAAGGCGTCGATGGATCAAATAATATTTGGTATCCATGCAGTTAAATCAGCGCTCAACTATCTGTCAGATGGAGCGCTGTCTGATAAAACATCAGAAAACGATGAAGCGTTAATCACTGTCCTTTATGTTGATCGCAACCGTAAAGACAACCGTATCAATGCCATTGTTGATCTGGCCCGAAAAAAATCGGTTAAAGTCACTTTTGTTGAGCGTAAGAAACTCGATAAACTCTGTCAGGGAAATCACCAGGGCGTCGTTGCAGAAGGTAATACGCCGAAAGTAAAATCAGAAAACTACCTCGATGAACTGCTTCAGAGCCTGCAGGAACCGCCGTTCCTGCTGATCCTGGACGGTGTTCAGGATCCTCACAACCTGGGTGCATGCCTCAGAACGGCCGATGCCGCCGGTGTTCACGCTATTATTGTCCCAAAGGATCGTTCTGTATCACTGACCCCGGTTGTACGCAAAGTCGCCTGTGGTGCCGATCAGACGGTACCTCTTATACAGGTCACAAATCTTTCCCGAACGCTGAAATTACTCAAAAACTATCAAATCTGGATCATTGGCACCGCCGGTGAAACCGATACCACCCTTTACAATAGTAATCTGACCGGTCCGCTGGCACTGGTTATGGGTACCGAAGGCAAGGGTATGCGTCGACTGACACGGGAAAATTGTGATATGCTGGTAAAAATTCCCATGCTGGGCAGTGTAGAAAGCCTGAATGTTTCCGTTGCCACCGGAATTACTTTGTACGAAGCCGTACGACAGCGCAGCGAGACAAAATAACTATCAGGTAATAAGGATTGCAGGATGTTAAAAATAAGAATAGCCGGTTCTGAAGGTGAATTACGTCAGATTGCCCACAAACTGGGCACTACCCATATCAAACGTTTCAAACGCGATAATGGCAAAACTGTATTTGCCATGGACGTACAGATTTCGGTAAAGGACTTTCTTAATAATATGGATTTAAAAACCACCGGTGCCGTGGTTGATGATTCTGCCCATGAAAAATGCAACCCCAAAGAGATCCAGACCGAACTGGAAGATTTATTACAGGAGATTTCTGATAATAAATAATCAGTTAGAAACTTCATATCATCAATACTTCTCATTTAAACTCAAATACTGTATCCATTAATCGTTCTCTTTGCTGAAGATGTCTCTCTCCTACAATAAAGAAGCATCCATGAAGGCTTTTCGGCAGTGTTATTTCTAAGACAGTCATCAAATCAGTTAAGGAATTTAGTTTTCAGATAAGTATTTATTTACATATACAGTCATTAATTTACTTGACAATCTAACGTTTGCGGAAGATAATTTAAATGTAACGTAAACGTTAGAAAAGGAGTGATTATGAATGGCGCTGATATAATGGTCCATTTTCAGGAAAACCTGGATGCTGGCCAAAAAAATTCAATTGAGTCTCAACTTCGTGAGATAGAAGGTGTGATAGCTCCACGTTTTAATAAAGAGCATCTTCTTCTAATTTATTACAATTCAGACAAAACGGATTCTTCGGTTTTTTTGAATATGTTTAAATCTAAAGGTTATCAGGCAAAACTGGTTGGAATATAAATATAAAATGACAGGTAATACTTATAAAATAGGTGAGGTAGCAACTCAACTTGCTACCTCAATTCGCACTATAAGGTACTATGAAGAAGAGGGATTGATAACCCCTATAAGAACCCAAAGAGGTACTCGTCTATATTCAGAAAAACATATTAATCGTTTATCTGCCATATTGAGATTGACGCAACTTGGTTTTTCTATTGAAACAATTAGAAAGATTGTAAAATTACGTGAAAACTCTAATACGGGTGATGAAAGCAGTCATCTGGTTGATGCCTGTTTAAATGAGGCTTTAACTACTATAAATAAAAAAATTAAAGAATTTGAAAACTTAAGTATAGAAATTAACAGGGCCATGAAAATTGTTAAAAAATGTAATGGTTGTACTAACAAACCAAGTACAAGAGGCTGTCCCGACTGTCCGGTGATTAACAACCTGAATAATATTCGATTATTAAATCTGGTCTGGGATACAGATTGAGAATCTGACAGAAAAAATACCTGAGTGTCGTTATTAATTTAACAATAGCTCAGAAAAGTTAAAGTCTGCCTAAGTTACAAGATTAATAAATAGTTACAAAACAATAAATTATCTTAAAATATATTGATTAAACCCTTTAAAGATAATATAATACCGCACCCTTGATAGTCATGTGGCTGTCATTCCTTGCTTTATGCCCTTTGATTTAGAAATAATTATAGAGCAAGTATAAAGCTGATTCAGTCCAGTTGTGGACTAATTAACCGTAAGGATCTGTCTAAATATGAGACATTATGAAATTGTATTTCTTGTTCACCCGGATCAGAGTGAACAGGTACCTGCCATGATAGAGCGTTATCGCGGCATTATTGAGTCAAACAGTGGAACTATCCACCGCCTGGAAGACTGGGGCCGCCGTCAACTGGCTTACCCAATCAATAAAATCCATAAAGCGCATTATGTATTAATGAACGTTGAGTGTGAGCCGGCTAATATTGATGAGCTGACCCATGCCTTCCGTTTTAATGACGCCGTTCTTCGTAACCTGATCATCTCTATGAAAGGCCCAGTTACTGACGCTTCTCCTTTAGCAAAAGAGAAAGACGACAGCGTGTCTGAAAGACCATCAGCAAGCGATGCTCCTCAGGAAACTGCAGCAGCCAGCGCTGAATAAGTTTTAAATTTTTAGAGATTAATAAAGAGAAGGTAAAGAAAATGTCACGTTATTTCCGTCGTAGAAAATACTGCCGTTTTACCGCTGAAGGTATTACGGAGATCGATTACAAAGATCTGGCCACTTTGAAGAATTATGTCATGGAAAACGGTAAAATTGTACCCAGCCGTATTACCGGCACCAGTGCAAAATACCAGCGCCAGCTGTCTACAGCCATTAAACGCGCTCGTTTCCTGGCACTGCTTCCATACACAGATAGTCACGCTTAATTCGGGGAATTCACATGAACGTTATTTTATTAGAAAAAATTAACAAGCTGGGTGAATTAGGTGATCAGGTTTCTGTGAAAGCAGGTTTTGGTCGTAACTATTTAATTCCTCAAGGTAAAGCTCTGCCCGCTACAGAAGCAAACGTTAAAATGTTTGAAGCACGTCGTGCAGAACTTGAAGCTGCTGCTGCAGAAGCCGTAAGCGCTGCCAATAGCCGTGCTGAAACACTGGCAGGCAAGGAAGTGGTTATTGTACGTAAAGCAGGTGATGAAGGCCGTATGTTCGGCTCTGTTACCAATGCTGATGTTGCAGAAGCATTAACAGCGGCTGGTACTGGTGTTGAAAAACGCGAAGTTCGTATGCCTGAAGGTGCTATTCGTGAGCTGGGTGAATATGATATTGAAATTCATCTGCACACTGATGTTAATACCATTGTTAAGGTAATTGTTGAAGCAGAATAATACTTTGTGTCAGCAAACAAAAAAGGCCGCTTTAGCGGCCTTTTTTATGTCCTGAATAAAAATATGGACATTAATTAAGGGTTTCAGGTTTGTAAAAAGTATAATGATTTCTACCGCTTTTCTTGGATTCATACATGGCCTGATCCGCCTGTTTGATCAGGGTTTCAGGATCCTTGCCGTTCAGGGGGTAAATACTGATACCGATACTGACACCAATTTTAACGGTATTTTCGTCTACAAAAAATGGAGCTTTAATTGTTTCAATAATTTTTTCTGCTACGACAGGAATGATATCCTTAGTTGATAACTGGTTAATAATTAAAACAAACTCATCTCCGCCGACACGAGCCAGAAAATCTGTGCTGCGTTTTATATTATTCAGACGGTTGGAAGCCATGCTTAAAACCGTATCACCAAAATCATGTCCATAATCATCATTGACCTTTTTAAAGCCATCCAGGTCAATAAAGAACAGGGCCATGGATAAACCGGTTTTACTGGCACAGGCCAGTTCGGAATTCAGGCGTTCCTTTAGCTGCATCCGGTTAGGCAAACCGGTCAGGTAATCATGATAAGCAAGATGCTTAATTCGTTCATTTTTTACTTCCAGAGTACTCAGATCACTGAAAACACCCATGTGATGAGTAATATTACCATGTTCATCCTTAATAGTATTAATGGTCAATAATTCAGGATAGATCTCACCATTTTTGCGCTTATTCCAGATTTTTCCCTGCCACTTTCCGGTTGTTATAAGAGAGTTCCATAATTCGTTATAAAATTGATCGCTTTGTTTTCCGGACTGTAGAAAACGGGGATTACGTCCTATGGCATCCTGTTGATCATAACCGGTAATATCGGTAAATGATTGATTGATCCCTACAATTTTATGATCTTTATCGGTAATAATAATGCCGTCTGAAGTATTGTTATAAATGATACTGGCATTAATAAAATTATTATGATCATAGACCAGTTTGTTGAATTTATGGAAATTACTCAGACAATAATTAAAAGATGAAACAGCCAGTTTAAGTTGTTCCCATTGTCGTTTTATATGCCCAGGAAAATGAATAGATTTATCTTTTTTGATGACTAAACTCACTTTAAGAACTCCCTGATAACCTCAAATACGCTACTCAGTTAGCATAGTATTACTGGGCTATGAATTTATAATTATTATATTTTTTAATATTAGTATTATCTTATTCTGATTGATTTAAAACAATCACCCAAATGGGTAATATCAATAGATTTAAAGTTGGACAAAAGTCTAGTCAGGGTAAAAACAGCAGAAAACGACCGCCTCCCAGGCTGGACTGATTATCAATTTTTGTCATGCCCTGTTTTTCTCTGTTTTTATGTAAAGAGGCTATTTTTCGGGCAAAATAAAGTCCCAGACCAGTACTGCCGGTATTGGAATTAATTATGGTTTCCAGATCGTCTTCCTGGGTAAACATTTTTTTCGGAAAACCCTCACCATCATCTTCAATAGTAATTTCCAGCTGATTGTTATTAATTTGAGCACTGAGGAGAATTTTGTTTTGAGCATAACGAATGGCATTATTAACAGAGCTGTTAATCAGTGTGGCAATTAAATCACGGTCAAAAAACCAGTCAAGCTCTTCATCACACTGTAAATTAATCTGAATACCATTCTGGCTGTTAAGAGGCTGGTTATTAATAATGAGTTCATCCAGAAAGTCATAGACATTGTATTGATCAATGTGTACTGAAAACAGATTGGTCTGCATTTTGTATAAAGATAATAGCTGAATAAGGGCGTTATTAATACGCCTGAGTTCATACTGAATGGTCGTTAATGACTGTTTTTGATGGTCAGGTAGTTGATCCAGTTCATAATAAAGGTTTTCCAGGCTGGAGAGTGACATCAATAAAGAATTTTTAATATCGTGAATAAAGAACATTAATACAGCGTTAAACTGTTCTGTCCTGTTTTGCAGAGCCTGCAATTTTTTTATGTCCGATACCTCTTCTGTTTGTTTATGGGGGATAAGTTTAGACACTTAGCTTAACCCCGTATAAATAGCTTCCAGTTTCTGATATTTTTCATTTTCTGGATCAAGGTTTTTGCAGATATCAAGATAATGACGGGCTTTTACAAGCATCTGGTCATCACGGCCATGATTTTTAATATAAAACATCAAAGCCTGGGCAGCATTCATATTAACAGAAATACGTTCAGGTAAATGATCGGCCGCCTGCTCAAAATAAGGAATGGATTCGGCAATTCGATTAGCAGTATACAGACGTATACCCTTGCCGTTAAGCAACAGGTATTGATAGGATTTAGTTATTTCTTCTGCATTAGAATTACCTGGGCCATTATTGATATTATCCTGTAAAGCTTCAGCCAGTTCAGTTTCACCCAGTTGTTCGGTAATTGTCAGGAGATCGGTTTTAAACTCATCTGACAAAACACTGAGATCCTCAGGCATTTCAGCTATGGCCTGTTGAAATAATTCCCGGGACATATCTTCATTGCCCAGTTTGTTCTGCATCAGGCATTCTACAATCTGGGTATGAGACATAGCACTGGCATCTTTTTTATAGGTCTGTTTAGTTGTTTTAATCATTTGAATGGCATTTTTATTCTGGCCATTTTCAAGATACAGTTTGGCCAGGTTCAGATTATCATCCACTTTTCCAAAACAGGAATATTTACCTTCACGAACGGCTTTTTTTAAAGCTTTTTCCGCACTGTCTGAATCACCGTTTTTAATAGCAACATTGGCCAGATGCTGTTGGCGGGCAATGGCATGAGGTGATATTTTACTTGCCTGACTCAGAACCTCCTGTACCTGTTCCAGTTTGTCCTGTTGCTCCAGTGACTGTGCCAGCAGATCATAAGCTTCAATGTAATTTTTGTTTTCCCTGATAACCCCTTCCAGTATAGTCTGGGCTTCAGAATAATTCCTGCTCTGTAATAATGCTCTGGCTTTACCCACTCTGGCCCATTGGAAGTCTCTTATCGACAGGGCTTTGTTGTAGACTTCCAGTGCAATATCCAGCTTATTGGCAGCCAGAGCAATTTCACCCTTGAGTTTGCCTATTTCCAGAGCCTGTTTCTTGTGCTGAGCCATTTTTTCATCAGCCAGTTCGAGAGCCTTTTGATAGTCTTTTTTGTTATAGGCCTGGTAAATATCCTTCATAATGGCCTTTTTCTGAACCAGCAGATCCAGTCGTTTAAGCAGCAATTCTTTTGGGAAGGGTTTATTCAAATAACCATCAGGACGGTATTCCACTGCTGCCATAACCATGTTCTGGGTGTTTTCTGCAGTGATCATAATATAGATAGTGCCGTAGGGCATCAGGTGACGATGCATGATCTCTTCGAGCAGCTGCTGACCATTCTGACCATCACCCAGGTTATAGTCACATAAAATGACATCAAATTTGTTATAGGTGATTTTTTTCAGGGCATCAGCTGCATTGGAGGCATCTTCTATATGCTGTGCTCCACAACTGACCAAAATAGAACGGAGCATAGAACGATAATTAGCAAAATCATCAATAATAAGAAATTTGACCTTGGATAGATCCAGTAGGGGCATATAAAGGAGTTTTTTCAGTAATAACAGATGTCTAAAGAATAGC
>JALVDE010000463.1 GCA_027009375.1 Gammaproteobacteria bacterium | reverse complement strand
TGGCCTGCCTTATCTACTGACCCAGGAACATCATCTGGAACAATGGCTGGCAACCCTGCCCACTATTGGTACTATTATTGTTCCTGTCACCGGGCTGTTTTTTAATATGGTGCTGGGCTTAATTACCGGTGCACTGGTTTTAGCTCTGGTAAATCTGTATCAGAAAATCGTTTCTCAGAAGGCATAAATAAACATTTATGCCTTCTGTTCATTGAGTATTTGCAGTGTTAAGGCATCCGATTCAGCATTAAAGTATTTTTTTAATAACCTGGCAAAAACAGTATCCTGCCCGGCAACCTCACTAAACAGGGTCATACTCGACCTTAGTTTTACAGCATCAATATCACCAAAAATATCTATTGCCGTTTTACCTTTCAGACGCAGTAATATTTCAACACATTCTTTTAACCGGGCACCTAATACCGGATGCCTGAGATATGCCTGCGCCTGCTCAGCATCCTTAATAGCATAATACTGTGCGGTGCTGCTGCGTCCTAATCCCTGAATCTGCGGAAAAATAAACCACATCCAGTGGGATACTTTCCGTCCTGCTTCTAACTCTGATAATACCTGTGGATAGATCGCTTCCTGAGCTTCAATAAATTTTTGCATCTGTATTTTAGCTAACGTTATAATCGTAATTCCATTAGGCCTTCATAAGTGTTAATTAATTTTAATAATTACAATTTAAAAAAAATTTCAATGATTTTCTTGAATTTTTAGAAAACCTTATCTATAAGCTTTATCTATATAATGTTAATTCTGTTATATCGATAAAAACATTGCAATATTACAGCAAATTCCAGACAAAGTTCTATGATCATATTCTAATTTACTAAAACTACATACACAGGCATTCAGGATTACAAAAAACTAAGGAGGGTTTATATTATGAAGAATCCATTCATAAATCTCGAATCACTGGAAACACTGAACCGCACTGATATAGAAAAGTTACATAGACTCAGTATTAGAAATCTCAGTGATCTTCTGGCCTATCAGCCTATCCGTTATGCCCAACTCATTCAGGCAGCATCCGAGTGTTTACTTCACAAGGATGAAATAAAGGAATATTTAGACCGCCGTATACAGGGCAGGAATACGGATACAATTCTTATCTCAAAGGTTGAAAATATTAAGGGTGTTGGCCCTAAAATTGCTACCGTATTAAATGAACTGGGCATTTATACCATTGCTGATCTGGCTGATTATCCCCCGTTTATAGAAGCAGAGAAACTTATCACTAAAGCAGTAAGCGATGAGAACGATCCTTATGCACCTGACTGTGTATTGCCTGAATGCAAAAAGTTTACACGTAACCAGAAACGATTTGTCAGTTTTTTCAAACAGGAAGAAATACGGAATCTGAGTATTTTGAGCAGCGGCTCTTCTTTTATTTCTCACCTGTTCAGATTTGGACGTAATGAAAAAAAAATCATCTATCTGGGCTATTCCACCTCATATCTTCAGGAATGGATTTACTTTGGAGTACATCTGGGTGAACCGCAGGGTTCTGTCAACCTGTCAATGGGGCAGGATTCTCAGGTTTCTGTACTGGACTGGCGTCGCACCATGAATGCATTGCGACAGGAAAATACCCGGGTATCCGAACGACTTAGCAATACTCTGTTTCATCAGCGGGCCGTAGATGAAGTAGCCCGGGCAACTGCAGAAGAACATCAGTTTGGCGGAACATCGGCTTTTGGAGCCAATGCG
>JALVDE010000462.1 GCA_027009375.1 Gammaproteobacteria bacterium | reverse complement strand
TGACAAGGAAAATATTGAGCAGGAAATTCTGGATTTCCTGTAATGTGCTAAACTTAAGACTGTGTTATGTGCCCAGGAGAGAGGGATATTTATTATGTCCATTGTAAAAGAAAAATTAACTGAGATTATTGAGAGTCAGCCAGAAGACTCAAGTTATGATGAAATTTTACGTGAACTTGCCTTTGAGCGAATGATTGACAGGGGCTTAAGTGATGTAAGAAAGGGATGTGTTATCAGCAATAAGGAAATGGAAAGCAAACTTCGTTTATGGCTGAAATAATCTGGACCAGAGAAGCTGAGTACTGGTTAAAAGAAATTTATGATTACATTGCCCTTGATAATCCACGGGCTGCCAGTAAATTAATTACCGGTATTTATAGTAAAACACAGTTATTATCTGAGCATCCTGAAATAGGTTAGAACTATCGGGATGAACCTGAAGGTACTATACGTATATTGCTCTATGGGCATTACAGAATTGCTTATCTTATACAGCAGGATACGATTAATATCTTAGGGGTGTTTCATGGTGCCCTTGATATTGAAAGTTATTTTATATAATTAAAGTATTTACCCACCTTATTCTATATCTTTTCCAATCAATGGAAACTTGACCTTATAGCCGCCCATGGCCTTGGACAAGCCGTAAATCCCGTACATAACAAATACGCTGTGAACACAGGTCATATAGGTAATAATAATAGTCCAGGTGGCCGCTTCACTAATGTCACTTAAAAAGTAAAAAGTTCCGGCCACACAGACAATAAAAATACCTGCCCAGATACTGGCAATAAAATTCTGCCGGATATGATTAAAGGCCAGGGAGTCAGGGTTGTGTTTGTGTTTCTGATACATGGAAAACAGTATTAAAAAAGGTATGACCGGGATCAGCAGTAAATTAGCCAGAAACAGAGTTTCAGAAATAATGGCGGCCATGGTCTGTTTTTGATCAGCGGGTGTTGTGTGGTTCTGGTTTAAAGTGGCTTCTGTATTCATAATCTTATCGCTTATAGGTTTCAAATGGTTTTCCCGGTTCCATGCTTCTGCATGGAAACCAGGTAATATGCAATTAAGCAATAATATCCAGTACACTTTCCGGCGGACGTCCCAAAGCCGCTTTTTTGTCTTCAGTAATTACAATAGGACGCTCAATCAGTTTGGGAAATTTGACCATAGCGGCAATCAACTCTTCATCGCTTAGTGAGTCATCATCCAGGTTATTGGCCTTATATTCCGCTTCTTTTTTACGCATTAAATCCCGGGGTTTCATATCCAGCAGGTTTAAAACTTCTTTTAATTCCTGTTCAGTAGGGGGTGTTTTCAGATACTCAACAATTTCAGGCTCAACACCCTTGTCTTTTAAAAGCTGCAGGGTTTGTCTGGACTTGGAACAACGTGGGTTATGATAAATTCTGGTACTCATGGGATTGAAATTCCTGTAAAACAAAGGATTATTTATTTTTTACTAAAAACAATATTAAAAACTAAAACTCTAATAATAACCAATTAAATAACTTGGTTATTAGACTATAACAAAAAATACCACTAATTGCACATTCTGGAAAGTTCCGTATTTTTTAAAATTTCATAATTAATTTCCCATGTTTATGACCTGGATCAATACAATATAGGTTACTTTTTTTCAGCTTAAATTATAATGACCATAGTATTTCTATGGTTAAATGCTGAATACAACGGGTCTGGATTAATAAAATGATAAAGGGATTACTGTCATGAACAAAAACAAAGTATGTGGGTTCAGTACTGGCCTGCTGTTATTGCTGGGAGCAATGCTGAATTTTATTTCTTCCACAGCAACAGCAGATTCAGGATGTATTGCATGTCACAAGGGTATTGAACATATTCGCGATGACAAGAGTGCCATGATGTCTATGATAAAAGGCTTCGGGCAGTCTTATGGTGATTCTGAG
This sequence comes from Gammaproteobacteria bacterium, assembly GCA_027009375.1. GTDB lineage: Bacteria > Pseudomonadota > Gammaproteobacteria > GRL18 > GRL18 > JANELJ01. The sequence continues at coordinate 5,207 of JALVDE010000462.1, read as the reverse complement.
GGCTGTGTTATCTGTCATGGCGGTGATCCTAAAGAAACTAAAAATAAAGTGATTGCGCATAAGGGAGCACCAAAAAAACTGGCGGCGGCAAAAGGTCCACAGGCTTTTTATCCTGATCCTGGTGCCATGGATATTAATAAGTTTACCTGTGGTCAGGCCGCCTGTCACCAGGGGTATCCTGATCGTATGGAAAAGGCTTTGATGAATACTGAAGCCGGCAAGATCCAGGGCAATCTACATACCTGGGGGATCAAGGAAGTGCAAAACCACAAGGTACCCTGGGGCAACTATGCCGTCAAAGATGGTGATGGTCCGGTTCCTACTGTTGGTACTGATGAATACAAGGCTTACATGAAAGATATGATAGCCGCCCATAAAGAACAGTTTCCCACTGAATTAAAACAGATCCCTCAGCCTTCAGTGGCTGAAATTGAGAAAGATCCCAAGCTGGCAGGTTTTACCTATCAGCGTCAGCAATGTCAACGTTGTCACGTTACGGTTAAGGGACGGGAAAAACGGGGTGATTATCGCGGCCAGGGTTGTTCTTCATGCCATATTCCTTATGGTACTGAAGGATTGTACGAAGGTAATGATCCGACCATCGACAAGAAACAGAAAGGACACATGTTAACTCACCAGATTCAGGCTACCCGTAAGTCTGTAGTGAAAACATCTCATGCAGAATATTCAGGTATTCCCGTTGAAACCTGTAATCACTGCCACAACCGTGGTAAGCGGATTGGTGTGACTTATCAGGGGCTGATGGAATTTCCTTATGGTTCACCCTGGAATGAAAAGGGCATGAAACAGCCCAAGCTGCATACTAAAAAATACCTGTTTATATCTGATGATTTACATCACCAGTATAATCAGAGCCGTCCCGGAAACCCTAAAGGCGGTATGCTCTGTCAGGACTGTCACACCACCATCGATATGCATGGTGATGGCAACCTGCCCGGTACGACACTGGCACAGGTTGAAATTGAATGTCAGGACTGCCACGGTACTCCTGAAAAGTTCCCATGGGAATTACCCCTGGGTTATGGTGAAGAGTTCAAGAAAGACCTGAGTAAATCTAAATCTCGTGGTCTGTCAGACAAACTACTGAAGGAAACTGCAACTTTTGCCACTGTCTATGATAAAGGTGAAGGTTATCTGAAAACCACACGCGGTAATCCATTTGGCAATGTGGTTAAAAAAGGCAAGAAAGTAGTTTTACACTCAGCCACAGGTAATGACTTCGAAGTGCCAATACTCAAGCAGATCAAGCTGGATAACAGCTGGAAGAATCAGAATTCCATGGTTGCTATGAGCAAGGTGAAAAAGCACAACGAGAGTCTGGAATGTTATGCCTGTCATGCTTCCTGGGTACCACAATGTTACGGTTGTCATGTCCAGGTCAACTATGGCAAGGACAAGAAAGGCAATCCTTATCATGACACCGACTGGATTGCATCAGGCAGCAAGCGTAATCCTGACGGTTCAACTGCCGAGTCCCCATTAGGCACCAAGGGTATACAAAGTCCCGGAAAGGTCTTTGAAACCCGCTCTTATCTGCGCTGGGAAGACCCCGTACTGGGTATCAATGGTGAAGGCCGTGTTACCCCACTGATGCCTGGTTGTCAGGTGGTCTATACCGTTATTGACCGTAATAACAAGACCATTGCGCTGAATGAGATAGCAAAGTCAGAAGATGAACGTAAAGAACTGGGGCAGAAGCGAACTCCACTGGCCATCGATATGGCACCAGTACAGCCTCACTCTGTACAACGTAAGGCGCGAACCTGTGAGTCCTGTCACAACAATCCTAAAGCGATGGGATATGGTATTGCCGGTGGTGTCTTCCAGACTCGCTATGTCGAAGACATAGTAGAAGATCTGATCGACCAGAAAAATGGCAAGCCCATACCCAAACCTGGTAACTACAAGATTCAGGTTTCAAAAATCAGGGATCTTGATTTTGACTGGTCAACCATTATTAAGGATGATCAACAGGTGCAGACTGTGGGTACTCACTGGCCACTTTCCCGAGCCCTGCCTAAGGAAATGCGTGATGCCATGGATCGAACAGGTCTGTGCATGGGTTGCCATCGGGAAATGACCAACGCCGAGCTCTGGGCCAGGGTTTCTACCCCCGGACAGCTGACAGATAAGGAACATATCGAGATGCTGAATAAAATGCTTAAAACCTACGGCGAGTCTAAAGGCAAGTAAGAGCCTGGCCACCCTGGCAGGGGTGGCTGATTTAAAGGAAGTCATCATTTTATAATGATGGCTTCTTTTTTGTTTCTGATCTGGAGAATAGTTATTGTGAAACCCACAACTAAAGTTGCCGTTTCCCTAATTTTTGCGTTAACCAATGCAATGGCTGTAAATGAAAATGTCGATGCAGCCGATGAGCCCAAACCTGGGACTGATAGTTCAAAGGCAGCTATGCCAATGCATATTGATCCGCTGGATGAAGGGAGGGCTTCAGCCCTGCACCGTGGTCCTAATCCCCATGCTCAACTGACACCGGAGCAGCATATACAGGTGGCGGCTCAGCACTGGGCAGCCGGTCGTAAGCCTCAGGCTATGGCTGTGCTCAGTCAGGCACTGGCCAAATACCCGCATCATGCCGAGTTGTTTAATATGCGAGCCAGTCTCGAATTTGAACAGCAGGATATCAAAGGGGCACTGTCCGATATGGAGCAGGCAGTTAAGCTGGAGCCAGATAATGCCCTGTATCGGGTAACCCGAGCTCAGCTGTATTTACGCTTTGAGCGTAGGGAAGAGGCACTTGATGATTTAAACAGGGCTGTAGCACTGTCTCCGGATCTAGTGCCTGCTCGTTTCAATCGTGGTAGCCTGCTGGCTAATCTGGGACGGGAAAAAGAAGCTCTGGAAGATTTTTCACATTGTATAAAGGTTGAGCCTCAATTACCGGCTCCGTGGTTCAATCGTGGCTCTATGCACTGGGCTCTGGGTGAGAAAGCTAAAGCAAGGGCTGATATCAAACATTTTATAGAACTGGCAGGTGAGGCATCCTGGAAACAGGCAGGAGAAGAGTTGCTAAAAGCCTGGAACGAACAGGAAGCACAACAGCAGGTCAGTAAGGACGAAAAACAATCATGAGATCCGGAGCTGTTATTAGCGTTTTGTTGCTGTGCATGGGAATAAGTTCTGTAGTTTTTGCAAAAAATGTCACTTTCCAGCAATTGTTGACGGAAGGCGGGCTGGAATTCCAGGCTCCGGAAGGATTTAAACCTTTACCTGTTGAGCCGGCATATGTTATGCCATACGAGGCCCGTTATGTCTCAGAAGATGGTCAGATTGAGATACAATATGCTATACGCCCTTTAAGTCGAATTGAAATTGATTATGATGATCCGCATAATGCGGCACCTTTACCCAATGATTTATTTAATATGTTATTTCGTACCCTGACTGAAACCATGGCCAGAAATCATGATGTTATCAGCCGAAGTTATACACCTGCTGAGGCCAGAATGGAATACAGAGCGGGTTGGGCTTCTGTCGGTGTGTTTGATCTGTCTCCTGATATCAGCAAGCGGTTTCAGCAAGCCATGCTTATTGCCATCCATCAGAATGACAAAGCTGATGCTTATATTCTGTTCCTGACTCATAATCTTTCAACAGAAAAAGAACGCATTAAAAAATGGCGTACCAGTTTAAAGTTCAGAACTTTTGACAAAGCCATCAATACTCCGCCTACTCCGGAACAGTTAGAGAATCTTCCCATGATTCCTGAGAATTAAGTTCTGCTGGTACGAACAGGCTTATAGAAAAGAGTCGTCATTAACTTTTCTGAATTTTTTTCCCGATTATCATGGCTCGCACCAGGTTTTCCTTATGCAGTTTGCTGCTGACAATAACGCCTGCAATATGTATAAATACCAGTAATAGAGTCAGGTTAGCAAAAAATTCATGTACTTCCTCCATTACTTCATGTGTCGCACTTTCATATTCGTCGTCATCATGTTCAGACACATATTGCTGTTGTATTGTATCGCCGGGTTCAGATTCAAGATCCATAACTATTCCGCTGCTTACTGTAAAAGTAAGGCTGACCAGCAGCAAAATAATCATTAGGCCTCCGGCAGGATTATGACCCAGGTAGTGTTTTGGGTGGGTGGTTAACAGTGATTTGAGATAGTCCTTAATGGCTGCAAAGGAATAAACAAAATTACTGAATCGGGCATACTTAGTGCCGATAAATCCCCATATTATTCTGAATACCAGTAAGCCGGTTATCATGTATCCGGCAAAAATATGGATTGTTGGTAAATCATCTTCTGTCAGATAAGCAGTAAAAAAAGCGATTACCAGAGTCCAGTGAAATATTCTAATCAGAATATCCCATACTTTTACTTCTTTAGATGTCGTTGTATTCATGGTTTTTTGCCTTATGGGTTGTTATTTATAGATTGTTATTATGGATAAGCATAACAAACCACAATTAAACCAGGATTAATTAAAACTGAATTGAAAATGAATTTAAAAAATATGACTCAGCTTAAAAGGGCAACGGATTTAACCTGAGCGAAAACTTTTTTACCCGGTTCTAATGCCAGTAGGGAAGCTGATTTGTGAGTGATTCGGGACAGGATGGGGATATTGTTGAGCAGCAGGCGTACCATGATCTGGGCATTGCCTTCGGGGGTCATGGTATCCACCACGGCTGGAAAAATATTCAGAATGCTGGTATTGCTTTGATGTTCAAGGGTAATACTGACATCTCGGGCTATTACTCTTAAACGAACCGGATGATTATTGGGTAAGTCTTTATGGGCAACGGTAAAACGGCCGCCGGGAAAGTCCAGGTAGGTGACATTAAATGTTTTATCGTGTTCTGCTACTTTAGCATGTATCAATGCTGCAGCCCGGTCACCGTGTGACAGGGGCAGATCCAGTCGGGTCAGCATGGTATCCAGTGTACCGGAAGCACGAATTTTTCCCTCTTCCATCAGCAGTAAATGATCCGCCAGACGGGCAATTTCTCCCGGAGCATGGCTGACATAGAGGATGGGAATATTGAGCTTATCATGCAGGGACTCAAGAAAGGGCATAATTTCCTGTTTGCGCTTTAAATCCAGTGCAGACAGGGGCTCATCCATCAGCAGAATTTTGGGGCTGCTGGCCAGTGCCCTGGCTATGGCGACCCGTTGACGTTCACCGCCGGATAGCTGAGCAGTATTTCGTTTAAG
>JALVDE010000461.1 GCA_027009375.1 Gammaproteobacteria bacterium | reverse complement strand
ACTGGCTAAGAACCTTTCTTAGCCAGCCGTTTGAAAGTAAAGCAGAGCCGCCCACTAACTGAGTAATAAGAATTTTCATCTAATGTTAAGGGTAAACTTATTGTAATGCTCCTTTTACAATCAGATTAATAAATTCTTCCTTGTTAATATTATTAGAAATGATGGTAGTAAAGTAATCTTTTTGATTTTCACTTACAATAAATGCAAAGTTTTGTGGTTTATTAATTAGAAAAAAAACAGTTTTATTTTTTTTTGTTAAATAATATGCATGACTATGTTCATCAGGTGACAGCATGACTTCTGTTATGTTGGAAATAACTTTGGCAAATTCTTTGTCTGCACTGGTGTTTATTACCTGTTCCTGAAGGCCAAATATTATGCCTGGTATATCTGCAATTTTATTGCTTATCATGCTTTGATTATTTTTGAACCCTTCAAGCAATAAGTCTTTTCCCGCGGTATTAACTGAAAATGAAATTTGTTTTTCACGGTCTAAAATAACAACAGGATCGTTATTGGAAGTCAAAATGATAGCATTTATAAGTTTTTCTACAGGGATGGTAAGGTGAAGCAGTCCGTTTGAGAGTTTAACTGAAGGCTGACTTATAGTTAAATCCAGTGAAATTTGTTTTGCTTTTAGTTCCATTGCAGAAATATTTGCAGAGAAAAGCAATAACAAACAAAAATTTAAAATTAGATATTTCATGAGTAACATTCCATTGTTTATAGGCTTTGCCTAATATTTGACGTTAAATGCTAACAAAATAACTTTTTTATGTAAATAAAACGTTTTTTTAAAGCCACATACGATTGATATACATTGACTTGTTATTAAACTGAAATCATTATGTACGGAATTACCGTACGACTTGCAGTCATCCGCTACCCATGCAAAAAACAAAGGATATAAACCTACCGCCGGAGAGCTGGATGAGATCACTGATATTTGAGGGTAATACCAGGGCTGTATATGAAGAACTTAGACTAAAAGACAAAAAACTGCACAAGGTACTTTGTCGCTTATTAAAAGAAATGCTGCGTGATGAACCACGAACCGGGGCAGGCAAACCTGAGCCATTAAAACATAACCTGTCTGGTTTGTGTTCACGGCGTATTAGCCAGAAAGACCGCCTGATTTATAAGTATGACAATGAGTATTTTTACATTTATGTCATTGGCGGTCATTACAATCGATTTTAAATTATGTACTGAGTAGAGAGTGCTCTGAGGGTGGCTAATGCAGATTAATCAGCCCGGCTGTTTGCGCTTCTTCCTTATCGAGGATTTTTTCCTCTACGGCACGCCAGACCCCGTCTTCCTCTTTGGCCAGTACAATCAGTAACGGGTTTTCGTGTTTCTCGCCGGTGTTATCGGTCAAATACTCCATTGCGGTAAATTTTATCAGGCTATCGGACTCTGCTTTTACTGAGTTCAGATAGTAGCTTAACGAAGTCACAAATCCGCTGGCAAATTGCTCCTCTAGCTGCTTTAGCCAGAAGTTGTAGTCGACCACATCATGGTCTGCCAGACCAAACACCTGCACCTTCCTGGATATCAGGTTCATATGCCCTTCCAGGTCGTGCTTCTCCAGAGTTTCGCAACAGGCCAGTGCCCATGCTTCGGCTATTTCGCCGGCATTTATTGTTTCCATTTATCATTTCCACCAATAGTTTAAAATATTTGAACGGAAGTATAACAGCAACTATAACTCTATGGTTAATAACTACCTGGAACAGCCGGGGGCACAATGTTCCCTGGCTTCTTTAAGAATGGTCAGGCCGCCGCGGATCACAATGGCAACAATGAGTACGCCGATAATTAGATCCGGCCAGAATGAGCCGGACAGATAGACCAGAAAACCGGCAATGATCACGCCGGTGTTGGCAATGACATCGTTTTTGGAAAAGATCCAGCTGGCCCGCATATGGATTTCCCCTTCTTTGTGTTTATTAATAATGATCAGGCAGGCAATATTGGCAAACAGGGCAATAAAGGAAATAATGATCATTAAGGCTGACTGAGGCTCATAGCCCATAATGACCCGGCGGCTAATTTCCAGCAGCAGCAAAGTACCCAGGGTGATCTGAAAATAACCGCTGATGCGGGCCGCCTGTTCTTTTTTTGCATAGGCCTTGCCGATGGCATACAGGCTGATGATATAAACCAGTGAATCAGCCAGCATATCAAAGGAGTCGGCAATCAGCCCGGCGGACTGGCCGATAATACCCGCCACCAGTTCCACCACAAACATAGTTCCGTTAATGGCCAGCAGGGTATAGAGGATCTGTTTCTGTTCATTATTTTTAATTTCTACTTCGCAGCCGCAACCCGCCATAATCTTAACCTTGTTTGCCTACGGTTTCTGAAAGCAGGGCTTTGTTCTGGACACCGATACGGCAGCGTCCGGATTCACGCAGGGTCATCCGTTCATTAAAGCGCTGCAGATCGGCATCATAAACTCCGGAGGTATCGGTGAGCAATAAAATGGTTTTGTGTAACTGCTGCAGAAATTCGGTGTCGTCCACCAGCTTATGATAAATCCAGCGTCCGTCTTTCCAGGCACTGAGCAGGCCGGCCTGTTTAAGCACCTTGATATGCCGGGAAAGTTTGTATTGCGGTTCCTGTAAGGCATCCACAAATTCACACAGGCAGGCTTCTTCCTGGGTTAAACACAGCAGGCGCATAATTCTTAAGCGCGTGGCATCGGATAAGGCCTGAAAAACGGTTTCAGGTTGTACATTAATAATTTGCATGGTTGCATGTTAATGCAATTAAAATGGTTATACAACTGATTTTTTTATTGTTGTATTATGTAAATCGTGTGCTGAGTTTTAATCGGATAGTTCCATTTATGTTTCTTCCTGTTATTTTGAGTAGAGTTAAATTAAGTGATTGAAATTATTATCCTTGCTATTGCATTAAGCATGGATGCTTTTGCCGTGTCCATTGGTTTAGGGGCAAAATACCCTGACCGAACAAGTTCTCTTGCATTAATGTCCGGGATATATTTTGGCCTGCTACAGGGACTGATGCCCTTAATTGGTTTTATGGCTGGTAAAGGTGTTTTAGGCTGGATAGAGGAGTATGCCGCATGGGTAGCATTTTTACTCCTGTTGCTAATTGGTGGAAAAATGATTTATGAATCCTTTGCCGAAGGTATAGAGGAGGATATTAATGTCATTACCCATAGAGTCATGCTGATCCTGGCCATTGCCACCAGTATAGACGCTATGGCTGCGGGTTTTTCACTTACCTTGCTGGATTTTAATCCGTGGATTGCCTGTGTGATTATAGGGATCACGACCTTTGGTTTTAGCTGGGCCGGTGTTTATGTGGGTAAAAAAAGCGGTACCTGGCTTGAGAATAAAGCAGAACTGCTCGGCGGTATTATTCTGATATTAATTGGTTTAAAAATCCTTCTGATTTGAATAAATAAACTCAGCAAAGCATTCCCTGAATGCGGGCATCCTGCCCGTATCCTGATAACTTTCAGCCAGCCATAAGCTATCAGTATTGACTGGCTATGGTGTCAGAACTACAAGAGAACAACTTGTTTTTCTCATGCTCCTACAGTTTTCATCGCCGGCCTGATGGTCAAAAGAGCAGCTTTTCTGCTGCAGCATTGACCAGTCTTCCGTTGAATAGGCGTGGGAAGGGAGGTTGGGCGGAAAGTAAACGCAGGCCTCACAAAGTTCTGTTGATTGATTATTGTTTTTTAACATAATATTTGAATGTGTTTCCATCTGCTTCTGAAAGTAAAAGTTCGTTACCCGTTCGTTTGCTCCAGGATGGTATATCCTTAAGAGTTCCCGGATCAGTTGCAATAATCTCCAGGATTTCGCCAGACTGCATTTTTTTTATGGTTTTGTTCGATTCAACCATAGGCATAGGGCAACACTTTCCGGATGTATCCAGAGATTGACCAATCGTTATGTCACTTTTATTCATGATCTTTCCTTATCTAGAAGGTTTGATTGTAATCAGCCCTGTCGGCTTTTTCGTTCAGGAACCAGGATGCCCCAACAATGCCTTCTGCCTCAGGAATAAGGCTGTTTTCATCGACACCAAAAACAGCAGCAGCAAGACTGCAGCCGTAGAAATTAACGCAGCCGGTTTCCTTGATGGCTTGCATCAACATGTAGATATCACTGGGTATTCCCGCTTTTTCAACCTGATCTCTTACCCATTGATCCTGATCTGCATACTCACCCTGTACCCTTAGGTTTCTGGCCCCTTCTTCTGTTAATACACGAACTGACCAGTTAACAAAAAGCATATCAACCTGAATACCTTCGGATGCCTGCAAATAAGCAAATGCAAGAGGGGTCAGGATCTTATCGTAGGAATCGTCTCTTACTATGATTGTCATTGTTTTCATTATACACTCCTGAACGAATGTTCGTTCTATTTTTTTAGTTAAAAAAAAGCAACCTTACTTTTGTACAGATTGCCAGGCACAACGCCATAATTCATCCTGATATTCCATCAGCGGCCGTTCCAGAACACCATCCAGACGCAGACTTATCAAGCGAAACGCACCTCCAAACAGGGAAGCAGCAGCAACCATATTGTCCATGGTTTTGATTTCTCCATTAGCCATACCATCTACAACCATTTGACGCATTTTAGTAAAAGGTTTTGATGAACATACCGGAGCCATATTAGGCATAATTTCCTTATGCTTTATAAACAGCATGTAAGTCATAACTTCAGGCTCTTCTTCAGTCAATTGAAATAAATATTCAATCACCGCACGTAAGCGTGACTGCACAGAATCATGCTTTCGTTCTATATCATCAAATGCATTTTCCATCCGTTTAACCAACATCTCAAACAGTGCTTTGGCAATACCCGTCTTGTCTCCAAAATGATGGTAAATTGAACCTGTGCTTACCCCGGATTTTTTTACAATATCAGGTACCGAAGTATTAAAGTAACCCTGTTCTGTAAACAGATGAATTGCAGCCTTTAAAACTACTTCAGGAATATTGCGATTAGATTTTATAGTCGATATCATAATTTGCATACTAGAATGAACGTTCAATCTTGTCAAGTGTAAATATGTTATTTAGCTAAATTTATAGATTAATAGACAATTCCTCTAAGAATAAAATATAGTGGTATTTTATGGCTGTCCTGAAATGGTTTCTCTTCTGGTTTGAATAATGCATTATTTTAATAAAACAGCGGCTCTGATAAGCCTAATAATATTAACGGGGTGTACAGTGACAGAACCTGATTTAGGTGTTCATAACGGGGAACTGCTGCCATGCCCAAAAACTCCAAATTGTGTAAGCAGTCAGGCCGTGGATAAAGAACATTATATTCAGCCCATTCATTTTAAGGGTACAGAGCAGAAGGCAAAACAGCACCTTATAAAGATGCTTGAAACGGACAAACAGGCACAAATTCTGAAAGTACAGGATAATTATATTCGAGCTGCTTTTACTTCAAGTTTATTTAGGTTTGTGGATGATGTTGAATTTTATTTTCCACAGGCATCCGCAGGAAACACAATAATACAGGTGCGCTCCGCTTCCCGTGTTGGCTATTCTGACTTTGGTGTTAACCGAAAAAGGATTGAGCGGCTTCGAAGACTATTACTGGATGAAACTGGATAAATAGGTTGCCCACCAGAAAAGTACTCAAAAATAAGCATTGCCGTAATTGTGCGGATGCCGTGAGCAAGCTGAACAGGGCTGTGGAATATGTTATAGTAGCGTCCTGAATTTATCCAACTGATATGATTATGGCACTATGAGTATACAAGCGAGCACACAGGCAAAAACTGAATTACGGCATAACTGGACTCTGGACGAAGTTCAGGCTCTGTTTGATTTACCCATGAATGACCTGCTGTTTAAGGCACATAGCATTCACCGGGAAAACTTTGATCCCAACAGTATTCAAATCAGCACTCTGCTCAGTATTAAAACCGGCCGCTGTTCAGAAGACTGTGGTTATTGCTCTCAGAGTGCTCATCATAAAACTGAACTGGAAGCTGAGTCCTTATTATCGCTGGACGAAGTCATTGCCGCCGCTCAAAAAGCCAAAGAGGAAGGCGCCGACCGCTTCTGTATGGGAGCGGCCTGGTCACGTCCTAATAAACGGGATTTTCCTAAAGTTCTGGAGATGATTAAGGCGGTCAAATCTCTGGATATGGAAAGCTGTGTGACTTTGGGTATGCTTAATGAAGAACAGGTGCTGCTGCTTAAGGAAGCCGGCCTGGACTACTACAACCATAATCTGGATACCTCACCTGAATTTTACGGCAATGTTATTTCAACCCGCACTTTTCAGGATCGTCTTGATACCCTTAATGCCGTCCAGCAGGCCGGTATTAATGTTTGCAGCGGCGGTATACTGGGGCTGGGTGAAGAACGTCATGACCGCTGCAGTCTGCTGATGCAGCTGGCCAATATGGAGCAGCATCCGGACTCTGTACCTATTAATATGCTGGTGCAGGTAGAAGGTACTCCCTTATACGGTCAGGATGAAATTGAACCGCTGGAATTTGTCCGCACCGTGGCAGTGGCGCGTATTATGATGCCCCGTTCAGTGGTCAGACTGTCGGCCGGTCGTGAAGAAATGAGTGATGAAATGCAGGCCATGTGCTTTTTTGCCGGTGCCAACTCTGTTTTTTATGGTGAACGTCTGTTAACTACAGAGGGAGCCAGCGCATCCCATGATCAGCAGCTGTTTGCCAGCCTGGGCATGAAAACCAGCCTTGAAAAGAAAAAAAGCTGTCACAGCCAATCTTCAGAATCGGTCACTGAACCAGTCACCGCAGCCGAAACGGATTCTGCTGTATCTGCCAGAGCCTGACTGTCCGGCGGCTGAATTAATGAACCTGGATGATCTTCTGCAACAGGAGCTGTCAGATCGACGACAGCAGTCTCTTTATCGTCAGCGTAAAATTATTGAAACCCCCCAACAGGTTCACCTTAAAATCAATGGGCGTCCCCTGCTCAGTTTCTGCAGTAATGATTACCTTGGTCTGGCTAATCACCCCGATATCGCTTCCGCCTTAAAAAAAGGCGTCGATCGATGGGGGGTGGGCAGTGGTGCTGCTCACCTGGTCAGTGGTCATACTGCCGTACATCATGAACTGGAAGAAGCCCTGGCTGATTACACCGGACGCAGCCGTG
>JALVDE010000460.1 GCA_027009375.1 Gammaproteobacteria bacterium | reverse complement strand
GTTTTTAGTACGTAATATGTGTTCCTGTATAAAGTTTACAGGAAAAGTAACAACAGGTAAGAAACCTTAATTCCAATGTTTCCCGTTATTCAGCTTTTGTTTAAAAAAGACTGGTTTAAGCAGACAGCTTTAAACAAAAATTGGTTTTAAACTGGAAGCAGAATTTTGCGGACTGTAATATTTAAATATAATAAATTTTACAGATTATTTTGATTTAAAAACTGGCCTTGCGCCTGTTTTTAGTGTTCCGGCACCTAACCCGGACAGGCAATTCTGGTTATAGACATCCCGATGAAGCATTCCGGGTGTGTATTTTTATAGCCCGGGATCTGACGTTCAGATCAATATGCCCTGCTTTACCGTGTTATACTTTTTTAGTGTTTAGCTAATCGTTTAGAAACTAAACCCTGCAAACTTTATATAGTTGAGCCAATAAATTAGAGCAAAACTATATGAAAAGAATGTTATTTAACGCAACTCAACCTGAAGAGCTGCGTGTTGCACTGGTGGATGGTCAGAAGCTGTTCAACCTGGATATCGAAACCACCCAGAGAACCCAGAAAAAAGCCAATATCTACAAGGCTCGAATCACCCGCATTGAACCCAGCCTGGAAGCTGCGTTTGTTAATTACGGCGCAGAACGCCATGGTTTCCTCCCCTTAAAAGAAATCTCCCGACAGTATTTTAAAAAATCCGTTGAACGCGGCAAACGCCCTAATATTGCAGAACAACTGCATGAAGGTATGGAGCTGGTTGTGCAGGTGGATAAGGAAGAACGGGGCAATAAGGGTGCAGCCTTAACCACCTTTATCAGCCTGCCCGGCCGTTACCTGGTTTTAATGCCAAATAATCCCAGGGCCGGTGGCATCTCCCGACGTATTGAAGGTGAGGAACGCTCTGAACTCAAGGAAAGCATGAGTCAGCTTGAGGTGCCTGAAAATATGGGGCTTATTATCCGTACCGCAGGTATTGGCAAAAGCTCTGAAGAATTACAGCTTGACCTTGATTACCTGCTGCACTTATGGAGTGCCATTGATGAAGCCTCTGCTGAACGCAAGGCACCTTTCCTGATTTACCAGGAAAGTAATATTGTTATCCGGGCCATCCGCGACTATCTTCGTTCCGACATAGCCGAAATCATTATTGATGACGAAAAAACCTATAACGAAGCCTATGATTTTATGCAGCGGGTTATGCCTCAGCATCTGCACAAGGTTAAACTGTATAACGAAAAAATTCCCCTGTTTTCCCGTTACCAGATTGAAAGCCAGATAGAAACCGCCTTTCAGCGTGAAGTCACTCTGCCCTCCGGCGGCGCCATTGTCATCGATCATACTGAAGCGCTGATCTCCATTGATATTAACTCTGCCCGAGCCACAAAAGGCGGTGATATTGAAGAAACCGCCCTAAATACCAACCTGGAAGCGGCTGATGAAATTGCCCGCCAGTTACGCCTGAGAGATTTAGGCGGTCTGGTGGTAATCGACTTTATTGATATGAGTCCTGCCAAAAACCAGCGGGCCGTTGAAAATCGCATGAAAGAAGCCCTAAAGCTGGATCGTGCACGGGTTCAGGTCGGCCGTATTTCCCGTTTCGGCCTGCTGGAAATGTCCCGACAACGTCTTAAACCGTCTTTGGGTGAATCCAGTCAGATCACCTGCCCTCGCTGCAGTGGTCATGGCACCATTCGAGGTATTGATTCACTGGGCTTATCCGTATTACGGATTATTGAAGAAGAGTCCATGAAGGAAAATACCGGCCGTATCCTGGCGCAGTTACCCGTCAATGTGGCCACATTCCTGCTTAATGATAAACGTGACATTATCAGCGAAATAGAACACCGTCAGAAAGTGACCGTTACCCTGATCCCTAATGAAAGCCTGGTTACCCCTCATTACAGAATTGAACGGATCCGTAATGAAGAAAATATGACTGACCAGTATCAGGTCAACAGTTATAAATTCAACCATGTTTTAGACGACGATGAAGCTAATGGCCTGATTGTAGAGCCTGCACCTTATGAAGAACCGGCGGTTAAAGCGCCGACCTCTATCAATAAGCCGGCCAAAGCCAACCAGCCTATGACCCTGGTCAGGCGCATCTGGTCATCTCTGTTTAACCGTTCAACGACAGAACCTGAACCAGAATCAGTCCCCATTGATTCCAGGCCTGCTGCCCGAAATAAGCCTCAGGGGCAGAAACAGCAAAACCGCCGTAACCAGAGAAATCAGGATCAGCGTAACCAGGACAACCAGAAAAATAACGACAGGCGTGATAACCGCAATAAACGCTCACAAAAACAGAACCGCCGTTCTGATAACAGGGCTCAGGGTAACAGAAAAGTCAGTACCAGTAATAGAAACCAACAAAATGAAAAGCCGGCGGTTAATACTGAAGAAACAGTGGCTATTTTTGACTCTACAAACGAAAAAGCAGGTTCTGGCAGTAAGGAGCCTTTAGCCAGTAAAGAGCCAACAGCTGGAAAAGAAAAGAAGCCTTCTGCTAAAAAATCAGCCAGAAAATCCTCGACTAAAACACGCAGAAAAGCTGATAACCGTGGTAAAAAAGCCGAAGACAATACTGTTGCAGCTGAAGCTTCCGATAGTACTGATATTATGGTCGCTCCAGCCGAAGACGCCAACCTGCCCAAAGTAGCAGAAAAAAGCTCTGAACCGGAAGCAGACACAGCTCAGACAAGCCCGGTGCAAACAACAGACTCTTTACAAGTTGCTGAAGGCGCTCAAACTGAAAAAGACTCAGACAATGAGAGTGAAACTCCAAAGAAACCCTTACGTGGTCCTGGAGCCAGAAGATCCACTCGCAAGGCATCTACTCGGAAAAAGGCTGTAGCACAAACTACGGAAGACAGTAGTCTGTCAGAAACACCAGTATCTGATACGACTTCAGATGTTTCTATTTCTACCGCCAGCACAGAAGCTGTATCTGAAAATAGTGGAAGCGAAGAAGCTAAAACTGATAGTGAAGCGGCTCCTAAAAAGAAAGCTGCAACCCGTAAAAAGGCCACCCGAAAAAAGGCGACTCGTAAAAAAGCGGTCAGTAAAAAGGCAGAAACTAATGCAGACAGTACGGCAGATTCATCTGAGCCGGTTAAACCGTCTTCTGAATCAGGTTCAGATAAAACGGACTCCACGGCAGCAGCGGATAAAAAAGAGCCTGACAATACTGAAACCGAAAAGGGAACCGAACAAAAAGCCCCCCCTAAAAAGCGTTCCCGTCGCCGTAACCGGACATCAAAACCATCAACAGTCAGTCCGATAACGGCCTCACCTTCCAGCTCTACAAACCTGGTGGATAAGCGAGGCGGGCGAAAGAAGAGCTAAAGCAGGTTAATTTCAAAAGATCGCTTCCCCACTCTGAGATAACCTACTCAGAGTGGATGACGCTTTATATAATTGTTGAAGAATTTATCTGGGGCAGGTTAAATTTATGATCATAAGTAACATGGGTCAGATATAAACCGCCTGAAGGTGCTGTGACACCGCCCCGGGTTCGATCTTTTGCCTCCAGTACTTCCATAGCCCAGTCAGGTTCCTGTTCACCACAGCCAATTGCCATTAATACTCCTGCAATATTTCTTACCATATGATGTAAAAAAGAATTGGCTTCTATATCAATATAATAATACTCCCCTCTCTGAGAAATATTTAAAAAATAAACCGTTTTTACCGGACTTTTGGCCTGGCATTTGACCGTTCGGTAAGCATTAAAATCATGCTCACCTACAAAATATCTGGCCGCCTGCTGCATTCTGGCTAAACTAAGCGGTCTTGGATCCCAGGAAACCTGGTTATGCAGAAAGCTGGGACGAATAGGACGAGAGAGAATCACATAGCGGTAACGGCGGCGCTGAGCTGAAAAACGGGCATGAAAATCTTCATCCACTTCGTGAGCCCATAAAACACTGATAGTATGATCCACCAGATAACGATTACTCCCCAGAACCCAGGAACGCATGGAACGACTGGCCTCTGTGTCAAAATGAATCACCTGCTCTGTAGCATGTACACCCGTATCGGTTCGACCCGCCACCTGGCACTGACTGATGGTTTCATTGGCTATCTGGCTTAATGCCAGCTCCAGGGTACCCTGTACAGTAGGTACATCATCCTGCTGGATCTGCCAGCCGCAAAAAGCAGCACCATCATATTCAATTCCTAGAGCAATTCGCATTTTTTATAGATTTCAGGTCTTAGTTTTCAGGTTTAAGTTTTTTAAATAGTAATAAATAAAAAAGCAAATAGTAGCACAGGTATTATAAACTGTGTGAATGAAGGTGCCTGCAGGCAGTCAATAATATATTGTTTTCCGGAAGTATTTTCTGCTTCGGTTAACACATCCTGCAGAATTATAGCAGATTGACTGACCAGGTTAAGAAAAACCTGTTTTGTCATCCGTACCTTTTGTCTTAAAGGTGTTCCAGCATTTTCTTCCAGTTTTTTTTGTTGCAGTTTTCTCTTTTTATATTGAGTAAGTTTATGGTTAAGTTGTTCAATATACTCAAGGGTCATTACGGCTCTTAAAGCAAAACGATCTATAGTGATATTTAAGTAGTTAAGAGGTTTAAACAACCAGATTAGAGAGGCCAGAATATCTTCTTTAGAGGTGGTTTTCAGATAAAGATTGACCGCAAAAATAATAACAATAAGTACAGAAATCCTGAATAGTCCCGGGGCAGAAACCTGTAACAGTGTATTCATGTCTGACAGTTCATTCCATGTCGCTGGTGACAGGAACAGATAGACCAGGACAATTGAGAAAAAAAATAATTTAAGTCTGCTTATCATAGTAAAAGCAGGCTGCCACAGAGACGGTATCATAAAATAAAACGGGAGCATTAAAGCTCCCGTTATCAACAGGGTAACAGAATTACCCTGGGTTAGAAAAACTGCAACCGTAATTAAACTAATAAGTTTAATAACAGGATGCATAAGACTTATGATTTAGCCTGATCTAACAGCTCCTGTGCCTGTGTTTTCTGATCATCATCACCTTCATCTATCACTTCATTTAGAATGCTGGTGGCAGATTCCATATCGCCCATATCGATATAGGCTTTAGCCAGATCCAGCTTGGTACCGACGGCATCCAGTTCCGGGAAATCATCGTCCAGTTCATCAAAATTCATGTCGTTATCAAGCAATTCCAGATCATCTTCTGAAGTGGATGAGTCTTTATCCATATCCAGTTCAAAACTGTCATCAGCCAGTTCAGCATCAAGATTTTCAGAGCTGTTTTCACTACTTTCTTCGATTTCCAGAGAATCTTCCAGTTCCAGACTGTCCTCAAGCTCCAGGCTGCTCTCATCAGTATCTGTTTCTGTAGTCTCAGTATCAGTATCAGTTGAGTCGATATCCAGCAATTCATCTGAGTCCAGACTCAGTTCATCATCACTGATATCATCCAGATCCATTGAAGCTTCATCGGTGTCCAGCTCTTCAAGGCTTAATTCTGTATCTTCAAGCTCAAACTCAGTTTCTGTTTCAGAAGTGTTTTCTTCCCGATTATGTGTATCTGCTTCTGTTGTTTCATCAGATAGTTCTGTATCTAAATCATCTAGCTCCAGGCTCACACTGTCTTCAGTGGGTTCTGCAGAATCCATATCCAGGTCATCCAGAGACAGTTCATCACTGGTATCCCCTTCAATAGAGCCGTCAGTGTCCAGATCACCCAGTACTGAATCGCCTTCATTAAAGTCTATTTCAGTGGTTTCCAGGGTCAGATCATCACTGACATCATCCAGAGAAAATTCGTCAGTACCTTCCAGCTCTTCTGCTGTTGTTTCAGCTTCTGATTCTGAAGAAGCATCCTGTTCCTCAGATACTGTATCGGTATCCTCTGAATCAAAGGAATCAGGCATATCTATATCCACACCGAGTTTTTCAGCCCAGGATTTGGCCCTGGTCCATTCTGATGTTAACTCGTAATCATCATTGGTTCTGGATAATACATCACGTACCACATCGGCCTGAACAGCAAAGGCATCTTTCTGGTTATCACCATGGTACACTTCAAGCAGTTTCATTTGATAATCAATACGATCAGGTTCTTTGCTGATAGCAGTTTTCAGTAATTCTTCTGCCTGCTGGTAACGACCGTACACCATAAACACATCAGCTTCAGCAATCGGATCAGCTTCTGTATCATCAGGTTGCAGGCTTTCCATATCATCGGATGAGAAATCACTCAGAAAGGAAGTTTCGGTATCCGCTGCCAGTACTTCAGTACTGGAGTCGTCCGCCTTTTCACTTTTATCGGCTGCAAATTCACTGTCATCCATCGCAATCTGTGAATCAAGGATACTTTCTTCAAATTCTGCTTCTTTCTTACCTCGGCCACGCAAACCCAGCCAGGCCAGCAGTAGCACCAGTATGCCTCCGCCACCGGCAGTATATGGCAGGTTTTCTTCACTCAGCAGGAAGCCGACCGGATCATCCGCCAGGGTAGGCTCATAAGCAGGCGTTGGCTTAGGCTTAGATTTAGCTTTGGGTTTTGGTTTTTTAGCGGCTTCTGGTTTGGATTTAGCAACTTCTTTTTTAGCTTCAGTCTGGGCAATAGCCATAGCTTCTTCTGCTGCAGAAGGCTGCTCAGTTTCAGCAGGTGTCATTTTATCCACTGCTGCACCTGCAGCCTCATCCTGTGCTACTTTTTCTATGGCAACAATAACTTCTTCTGCCGCTTCAGCCTCAGTTGCATCTTTAATCACGGTAATTTCTGTAATGGTCTGACCATCAGATTCAACCAGGGTTTGTTCTTCGACTATTTCAGCCGGTTCTTCTGTTGGTTCTCCGACAGCTTCACCTTCAGGTGTTTCACCCGTTACTGGCTCAGCTTCTCCATTCTCCTGAAGTTCCTTCTGTTTCTGCAGGGCAGCCAGGCTTTCATCTTTTAGCTGTACCAGAGAAGCCTTGGTTTTTAAGATTTCTTCAAGTTCTTTTATTCGCGCCTTAAGTTCCTGATTTTCAATTTCTTTTGATTCAAGCTCTTCACTGGCCATGGCCAGTTTCTCTTTCAGAGCACTGGCATCACTGGCCAGACTTCCCTGGGTGCCGGCAGAACCTGATTCACCGGAAGCAATCAGTTTTAACTGTCCATCATTAACAGCAGTTTCATCTGCACTTCGATCACTGCGATCAACCGGACTG
>JALVDE010000459.1 GCA_027009375.1 Gammaproteobacteria bacterium | reverse complement strand
TCCAGCCAGGTAGCATTGGCACCGTCCAGCCAGGCATTTTTCTGTTTGGAATTAAAATCGTCAGACATGAGATCCGTCTTTTTCCTTATTATTCCTTAAACCAAAATAAATGTGTTGAAGTATGTTATTTAATTGTAGTTAGTTTTTCTCGTTTCGGTAAGTAATATTGAAAAAAACTGCCTTAATTTGGAAATTATCTTGTAATAGCTGGATAATGTTACAATATACTGCTTAATTGAAACCCTTTTTTTATAGTTAACTTTTAAAATTTAATAAATCTCAAGGAGCCCAGTCTGGATGTCTGCTGTCGCACAAACTCAGGAATCTTCCCATTCCAGTGAATCCCCCCAATCTTATAAAACCTTTAAATGGCTGCGCAGTGAACGGATTGAGTCACTGGATATAGTTATTGAACAGTATGAACATCCTGCTACCGGTGCTTTACACTATCATATTGCCGCCGACAATAATGAAAATGTTTTTCTGGTAGCTCTGAGAACCATACCGACCGACTCCACAGGTGTGGCGCATATTCTGGAACATACCGCTTTATGCGGCAGTGAAAAGTATCCGGTTCGGGACCCGTTTTTTATGATGATCCGGCGTTCACTGAATACCTTTATGAATGCCTTTACCAGCAGCGACTGGACAGCCTATCCCTTTGCCAGCCAGAACACTAAAGATTTTAATAATCTGATGGATGTTTATCTTGATGCGGTGTTCTTTTCCCGTCTTGATGAACTGGATTTCAGGCAGGAGGGGCACCGCCTGGAATTTGAACAGCGTGATGATGCCAGTACCGAACTGCAGTTTAAAGGCGTGGTTTATAATGAAATGAAAGGGGCCATGTCCTCCACCGTCAGTGCACTATGGCAGACTGTCAGCAAATACCTGTTTCCCACCACAACCTATCACTTTAATAGTGGCGGGGAACCTACTGATATTCCAGATCTTTCTTATGAAGAATTAAAAGAGTTCTATGGTATTCATTACCATCCCAGTAATGCCATTTTTATGACCTTTGGTGATATTCCTGCCCGTACTCATCAGGAAAAATTTGAACAAAATGTACTTTCCCGCTTTGAAAAACTGGACAAAATTATCACGGTAAAAGATGAAAAACGTTATTTTTCTCCGCTTAATATTGAAGAAAGTTATCCACTGGATCCGGAAGAAGATACCGCCAATAAAACCCATCTTATTCTGTCCTGGCTGCTGGGACGCAGTATTAACCTGGAAGAACAGCTGGAAGCTCAGTTTTTATCCAGCCTGTTACTGGACAATTCTGCATCCCCTCTGACCCAGGCTCTGGAAACGACTGAGCTGGGGCAGTCTCCCTCACCGCTATGCGGTCTGGAAGATACCAACCGGGAGATGAGTTTTTTATGCGGTCTTGAAGGTTCCTCTCCTGAACATGCTCAGGCGTTTGAAAAACTGGTTCTTGATGTACTTGAAAAAGTTGCACAGGAGGGCATCGATCCGGATCAGGTTGAAGCCGTACTGCACCAGCTGGAACTTAACCAGCGTGAAATCGGCGGGGATCATTATCCCTTTGGCCTGCAGTTAATTTTATCCGGCCTTTCTACGGCTATTCACCGGGGTGATGTGATTGAACACATGAACCTTGATAAAGCCCTGCAGAAACTCAGAACCAAAGCTCAGGATCCTGATTATATTAAGCAGCTGGTTAAAAAGCAGCTGCTGGATAATCCACACCGGGTAAGAGTAACGTTTAAACCTGATCCGCAAATGGAACAGCGTCGAAATGATGCTGAAAAAGCCCGTCTGGCGGCTATTAAGAGCCAGCTAAGCGAACAGGAAAAACAACAGCTTATTGAACTGGCCGATAAACTGGCTCAAAGACAGAATCAGCAGGAAGATAATATTGAAGAAGTCCTGCCAAAAGTCACTGTCAGTGATGTCCCTGAAAAAATCAAAGTGCCCGAATGCCTGGATGCCCGGACTGAAACCCTTAAAGTCTCACATTATAACCAGGGTACCAATGGGCTGGTTTATCAGCAGTTAATTGTGGATCTGCCGGACTTTACTACGGAAGAGCATCAATATCTGCCTATTTTTAATTTCTGTTTTGGTGAACTGGGCTGTGGCGATAAAGATTATCTGCAGATGCAGGTCTGGCAGTCTCAGGTGTCCGGCGGTATTCAGGCTTATCACCGGGTTCGGGGTATGGTTGAAGATGCTCAGCAGGTGAAAGGCTTTTATATTGTTTCCGGTAAAGCACTGGTAAGAAACCATGCTGAAATGTCTGAACTGTTAAAACTGACTTTTGAGGATATCCGCTTTGACGATCCGGCACGTATTAAAGAACTGATTTCACAGTTGCGTATGCGCAAGGAACACAGTGTTACCGGCAGTGGACATTCACTGGCTATGCAGGCTGCCAGCAGCGGCATGAGTCCTTCTGCACGACTGACTCATAATAATAAGGGGCTGGGCAGTATTGAATTTATCAAGCAGCTTGATAATGCACTTCAGGAAGATGAAGAAGATGCCGTAATTACCGAGCTTATGAATAAACTCTCTGCCATTCACACAAAGCTAAAGCAGGCACCGGCACAGTTTCTGTTGATCTGTGAAGAGCATGAATACCCTCATTGCCAACAGGATCTCATTAAACTCTGGCAGGATAATACCCTCCAGGTTTCTGACAGCCTGCATTTACTGGATATGCCGCAAATAGAAGAAAATGTTAGGCAGGCCTGGTTAACCAGCACCCAGGTTAATTTTTGTGCCAGGGCCTATAAAACCGTACCCGTAGGCCATCCTGATGCAGCGCCTTTGACGGTACTGGGCGGCTTTTTACGTAATGGTTTCCTGCACCGGGTTATCCGAGAACAGGGCGGTGCCTACGGCAGCGGGGCTAATCAGGATTCAGCCAATGCCTGTTTTAAATTTTTCTCCTATCGTGATCCGCGTTTAAGCGATACCCTGGACGATTTTAACCGTTCTATTGACTGGCTGCTGGAAACAGAGCATGACAGGCAGGCACTGGAAGAAGCCATACTAGGTGTTATCGGCAGTATTGATAAACCCGCTTCTCCTGCCGGGGATGCCAGCCAGGCTTTTCATAACGACCTGTTTGGTCGTACCGCAGAGCAGCGGCAGGCTTTCCGCCAGCAGGTATTAGCCGTCAGCCTGGATGATCTGACCCGGGTCGCTCGTGAATATCTGCATAACAGGGAAGCCAGTGTTGCGGTTATTTCTAATCATGAGCATGAACAGCAATGTGCCGATCTGGGACTTCATATTTACAACCTTGGATAAACCATGACGGTCACATTAAAACAGGCATTTTATTTTTTTCGGCATAATATACTGCGCCTGCTGAGCTTTGCTCTGGTCATTGCCATTCTGGTAGTATTGCTGGCTCAGCTTTTAGCACCGCTGTTTATCGGTGCTCTGGATGCCGAGCATATTAATCCTGAAACAGTACGCCCCTTTGCCCAGTTTCTGAACCTGATTATCAAACCCATTTATACCGGGGGGCTGATCGCACTTATTTACAGTCTGGCTACCGGGCAGGGTGCGGGTATTTATAACAGCCTGTGGCAGGGACTACTGCGCTGGCCTTATATGTTTATGGCCAATGTTATGACTTCGCTATTAATTTTTGCCGGTTTAATGCTGTTTGTGTTACCCGGTATCTGGCTGTTTACCCGTCTGTTTCTGGTGCCTTATCTGGTAATGATTGACCGGCAGACACCGCTTAATGCCATGATTAACAGTTATGAATATACTAAGGGCTATGCCCTGATCCTGTTTAATGATATTTTAATCCTGGTCATTATCTTTATCCTGTCAATCTTGTTGTTAGGTTCCATGCAGCTGCTGCACCCGCTGGTTTTATTACTGCTTATTTTATTATTCCAGAGCATGGCCAATGTACTCTACTACCGGCATTATGAAATACTGGTTAAAGAACCGCGTGAACTTGAAAGCAGTCCTGAACCTGATAACAGTCCTGAACCTGATAACAGTCCTGAACCTGATAACAGTCCTGAACCTGATAACAGTTCTGAACCTGAAAATAAAAATTCCAGCGATGATAAACTGGACAATTAAGCCATTTAAGCTATATTTTGACTATAACAAATAATACAGTAACATACTGTAAGGTATTGAATTTTCTCAGCACCTCACTACCTGATACGAGGTGCTGGGTTTACCCGACATTATAAAAATTTTGGCTAATAATACAGAAACCGACCTTAAACAGATACGCAAGTATTTTCCTGATACATCAGGTACTTATCTCCCGTCTATTTTCCCCCTGGGTTATTTTGTTCGCCGTCACGAGCCTCGACTGCTTTATGTAACGCAGATCACCATGGTTTATGAGGGTAAAAGCTTTGCTGTTAAAAGCAGGAACCTTTCAGCCAGCGGTCTGCAGATTTACATGCCCCGAACATTTATTATGCCGGGAAAGACGGTGTTATTAAGCTTTGACAAGTTCAGAGACAGACATAATACTATGCTGGGCGGGGAAGATGAGTTTACCCGTTTTGAAAATATAGAATACCTGATTAAGGATGTTCAGCATACCGCTGAAAAAACCTATATCAGCCTGGTTCAAAAAAACCTGCCCGAGTCTACCCGCTCTTTTTTCCAGCGTTTTATTGCCGGTAATCGTCTGCGCTATAAAATTGATGCGACCGACCGCATCTATGCCTCCAAGGCACAGTATTATGAAAATCTTTATACCATTAATATGCAGCATGTTCCGATTTTTATTCGCTGGAATAAACGTAATGGTTTTCATATTGATACGGTGGTTAAAACTGAACGTAACAGCCCCTTTTTTGACTATCTCAGTTCCGGCAGTGGATATCCGGATTTCAGACTGTTCTGTCTGACTCGCCGTATTGAAAAATTTGCGGAACTGGCCAGAACCGGTCAATCAGCCATTTTATTCAGTTATTATGAAAATAATACCTTAAATTCAATTTTTGATTTTGAAATTAATAATTGTCACGATATGGCCCATGTGCTGGCCAGGGTACTTAACCATAAAGGCCGTATTTATAAAGCATCGACCAATTTAAATAAAAAACCGGCTGCTGAAAAAATTACCTCCATGCTGAGCAAAATTCAGAAAATTGACAGTACGGCCTCCAGTAATATCGATCAAAGGGCACAGGAGTCTATTGCCCAGGTTATTTTTTCTGATATCACCCAGGTTTACTCCAGACAGGCCTTTTTCTCTCTGCCGCTCAATTTTGACAGCGGCAAGCCTGTGGATATCCCGGTATTCAGAGGCAATCAGTGGGTACGCATGGCCGATGGCCAGTTAATTGAAAACATTGACGAAGCCAGTTTGCATAAACCGGAAATCATTCATTTTGGCATAGGTCATAATCGTTATGACCCTCGTTATCAATATGAGATGGATGTTTCTGTCCGCTATAATAATCAAACCTGGTCAGCAAAAACGGTGGACTTTTCCCGTTCTGGTCTGGGACTGCTTATTAAACAGGTGGTGGATATAGAGAAAGGCAGTGAACTTGAAATTACCTTTTCCAGTCTGATGATAAAAGGTATTTCAACCCAATTAAAAGATATTCCCCATAAAGTGATGATTGCCCGGCGTACAGAGGACGGACTGTTTCTGGGCGTTATTCGTAATAATAGTGCCTGTCATCCTGAAATTAACCGTTTTTTTACCCGTCTGGTTAACCGTAACAAGCAGAAACTTGAACTTTGTATTAAAGACAAGATAGATTATGTCAGTACTATTCTTTATGAGGCTTTTGTTAATGAAAATATTCAGACCATCCCCATAGTTATTACCCGGGATCGAAACAATCATCATTACATACGAGACATTGGTCTGAATGAACCCCCATGTCCGCTGGCAGATAAACTGTATATCAAAGGTCATGGTTATGACTTTCGTTTTCTGACGACACCCCTGCGCTTAAACCAGCTGCATGAGCGAGCTATACGGGCTTCTGCTAAAAACAACCAGAGTTTTATGCTGTATTTCTTTAAGGGCATTAATGAAAATGGTACAGAAAGTATTTTTTCGATCACAGACTTTGAACTGATCCGGGATGAGCAGCTTGAAACCGTGGTTAAATTAGTCTTGCAGAACAGGGGAGCCTGTGTCAGAGTTCAGTTTATTAATAACCTGTTAATTGACAAGCTGTACCAGAATATGACGATTGATAAAGTGGAGTCTCTGAATAAGGCCTCGGCTCATATGTTAACCCAGGAATATAAAGAAATAATTGGTTTTGCAGAAATGCTGGATCTCACCGATGTTTATCGTAAACAATATAATCTTTCACTGGAAACCCGCTGATGCCGGTTCTTGAACAAAAATTCTTTACTAAAATAACCGCCTTTAACCAGGCGGCTGAACAGCTGATTGATTCCGGGGACTATGCCCAGGCTGTTAAAGAATATCAGAAAGCCTGGAATACTCTGCCCGAACCCAGACAGCTCTGGGATGCTGGTTTATGGATTAAAATGGGGCAGGCTGAATGTCTGCTTGCCCTGGGCGAATATGAACAGGCCAAAGAAAAACTGCTTGGAGCTATCCTTTGTGCCGGTGCAGTCAATAATCCTCTGGTGCACCTGTATCTTGGCATCTGTTATTTCGAAACCGGGGATAAAGGGACCGCACTAAATGAGTTAAAACAGGCCTGGGAGATTGAAGGGGATGAAGTGTTTCAGGATGGTGATGAAAAATACCGCAACTTCCTGCTGGCTTCCCAATCCTGATAAGCAAACTGCAGGACAGAACTTATGAGCATAATGATTAACACACAGTATCTATCCCGTCTGCTAATGCTTTTATTGCTGCTAATAGCGGTTATAGTAAGCAGCGGCTGTATGCCGGACAAGGCCAGTAAAACCTGGGAACATACTGAAAATGCACTGAGTATCACTCTGTCTCATGATGCCAGATATGTATTAATTGCCCATTCCCAGGGTTATGTTGAACTGCGCACCACGGATGATAATAAGCTGATTGATCAATGGCAGCATAATGATTCACCGGATGCTGGGGTGATAGCCGCTGACTTTTCCCTGGATAACCGGTATGTGGTGACTGCAGAACAGAAAACCATGGCCTTATACGATATTCAGGCCCGAAAAATTCTTTATTTCTGGTCCCTGGATGATATCCGCGATATTAAACTTTCCAGCGACGGT
>JALVDE010000458.1 GCA_027009375.1 Gammaproteobacteria bacterium | reverse complement strand
ACCATTCGCGGGCCGGAAGGGCGTCTGCTGCAGGGTATTTATCAGGCCTGGCAGGAAGGGGTGTCTGACCTGAATCGGGTTGCAGTTCGCATTGGCAGTATCGAACTCAACAAGATGGAAAAAGGCTTCCGTACTCTGGGTTTTCTGGGTAATACCGCTCCGCTGCTGGGACTGCTGGGTACCATTATCGGTATGATTAAAGCCTTTATGGTTATTGAACAGGCCGGCGGCCAGGTGGATGCCCAGGCGCTGGCCGGCGGCATCTGGGAAGCCATGCTCACTACCGGTGTCGGCCTGGCTGTAGCCATTCCCGTATTACTGTTGCTGCACCTGCTGGAATCTGCATCGGACAGACGTGCCCAGAGTATGCGTAATTTTGCTTCTCTTTTGCTTGAACATCTGGGCAAAAACACCACCGACACCTGTACATCTGATACCGATGCCGTGCATCACCGGGATGGGGTAGTTCATGCAGTTTGAAGGCCGACGGCGCACCAGCCACATTCCTAATCTGACGCCGCTGATCGATATTGTTTTTTTATTATTGATCTTTTTTATGCTGACTTCTCATTTTGTGCGTGATGAAGTAATTAATATTGATCTGCCTGAAGCCGACAGCGGTGAAGCCCTCGATGAACCTCAACAGGTAGAAGTGGTTATTAATGAAGCCGGTGAATTTTCCATTGACAAGCAGATTATCTCACAGGATAAACTGCAAGACGTTTTAGAAGATAAACTTAAAAACCAGGAAGAAAAAATTGTCCGTATTCGCGGTGATGAAAATGTTGATCTGGGTATTGCCATTGAGGCATTTGATGCCGCCCGCAAGGCTGGTGCCGATGGTGTGGATATTGTCACCATTGACCATCCCGTTAAACCGGATAAGCCCTGATCGACTGTAATGACTCAAACTTCGTTCTGGCAATCTCTTAAAGAGAGTGATTATTTTATCTGGTTCATTGCGCTATTATTATCCATTGCCTTTCATATCGCCTTTTTAATAAAAACCGGTAATAACAATGCCGCACCTTCCAATATTATTAAGGAAACCATTACCCATGTGCGTTTTTCCACTTTAGCCCCGCCTCCGGCCAAAATTGTTGAACCGGTGGTTGAACAGCCCAGACCAGAGCCCGTTGTACCGCCTGAGCCGGTGATCATTAAAAAGCCGGAGCCAAAGCCGAAACCCAAAAAGAAACCAGAAAAAAAGAAAAAGCCAAAAAAGAAAGTTAAAAAGCCTGAAAAACCCAGGCAAAAAAAACCACCGGTTAAAAAACAACCGGTCAAACACAAGCCGCCGCGTGAAAAACAGAAACCGGTCGCTCAACCCACCAATTCACAAAACATAAAGCCGGTAAAAACCCGGACCGTCAGTGCCTCCCCGGTCATTGCCAAAGCGGATCCGCGTTTAATCCAGCAGACCAGAACATCCTATATGAGTCTGCTTATGCGCCATATCGAAGCCCACAAGCACTATCCAAGAGTGGCCCGAAAACGAAAAATAGAAGGTAATATACTGGTCAGCTTTACCTTATTGCCCGGTGGAAAAATAAAAGATCTTCAGGTCGTAGGTAAACGCTCTATCCTGGAAAAAGCCAGCAGAGAAGCCGTGAATTACGCCCTGCCGCTGCCTCTGCCGCCTAAGGAACTGTCGCTGCCCATGGAGATTAAATTTAAAATGAATTATTTTTTAAGGTAAACTCAGTTAACAATAACTCACAATATTTCACTTAAAGCG
>JALVDE010000457.1 GCA_027009375.1 Gammaproteobacteria bacterium | reverse complement strand
AGGACGGGAATAACAGGGAAAGCAGCATAATCAGCAGCCCGAGGCGGCTGATTATGGGGTGCATAGCAGGAATCGAATTATTCGACAGGTGTTTCAATATCTTCCTGCAGAGTCAGCAGTGGCCGGCCATTCATTTCCGACGGGATATCCAGGCCCATCAGGTACAGCATAGTCGGGGCAATATCGGATAAGGCTCCGGTTTCCGCCATAACCGCATCGCGATAACCCACATAAACAAAGGGGACAGGATTACAGGTATGAGCGGTATGAGCCTGGCCGGTATCTTCATTGAGCATCAGTTCCGCATTACCGTGATCCGCAGTAAGTAATAACTCACCGCCAGCCTCATCAGTCGCTTTGCAGATGGCATCAATAAATTTATCCAGTGCCTCAATGGCCTGGATAGTGGCTTCCTCATTACCGGTATGACCCACCATATCGGGATTGGCAAAGTTACAGATAATGGCATCGTACTGATCGGATTTAATGGCTTCTACCAGCTTTTCGGTCAGCAGAGGTGCATTCATCTCAGGCTGCAGATCATAGGTGGCCACGTCCGGTGAATCAATCAGAATACGATCTTCATAGGGGAAGGGTTCTTCCTCGCCACCATTAAAGAAAAAGGTGACATGGGCGTATTTTTCAGTTTCTGCAATACGCAGCTGATGTAAACCCAGTTTGGAAATATATTCACCAAAAACATTGGTCAGTCGTTCGGGCGGAAAAGCAACCGGAATATCAAACTTGGAAGAATATTCAGTCAGGCTGACAAACTGCCCCAGTTTAAAACGGCGATCCCGTTTGAAGGCTTCAAAATCATCTTCAATAAAAGGCCGGGTGATCTGGCGGGCACGGTCGGAGCGATAGTTCATAAAGATCATAATATCGCCATCTTCAATCCGTACCGGCTTAGTCCCTTTGGGAATAATAGCGGTAGCCTGGACAAATTCATCAGATTCACCGCGTTGATAGGCCTCATCCAGACCTTCCATTGCTGATTCGGCACTGAATTCACCTTTACCATCGGCAATCACATCATAGGCGGATTTTATCCGTTCCCAGCGATGATCCCGGTCCATGGCATAATAGCGGCCTATAATTGAGGCAAAGCGTCCATGACCCAGTTCATCAAAGACGGTTTGCATGGCTGTAATGGACTCTTTGGCACTGCGTGGAGCGGTATCACGGCCATCCAGAAAAGCGTGCAGGTATAACTTACTGACACCGCGCTCTGCAGCCAGTTTGGCCATGGCATGAATATGCCATTCGTGGCTATGTACGCCGCCTGGAGACAGCAGCCCCATAATATGGACGGCTTTATCATTTTCCAGTGCCTGATCCACAGCCTCGGTCAGGGTACAGTTGGTAAAGAAAGAACCGGTACGTACGGCCCGGCTGACCCGGGTGTACTCCTGGTAAACGACTCGTCCGGAACCGATATTAAGATGGCCAACCTCAGAATTACCCATCTGACCGGCAGGCAGCCCGACTTCAGCACCAGAGGCCTTAATCAGGGTATGCGGTCTTTCCTTCCATAATTTGTCCCACACCGGTGTTTTGGCTTCAATAATTGCATTATGGCTTGGATTATCGGAGTAACCCCAGCCATCAAGTATAACCAGTGTTAAAGGTTTTGGGGGTGTTGATGATTTTGACATAATTTGTTCTGGATTAATCCGGTTTGGACGTTTGCAGGCAACCTGGGCGGCTTTTTCAAGCTTGCAAATGACGCGTAAAAATTAGCTCGATATGAGGTTCTGCTCAAGACTCATGTTTACGAGTCTATATGGGGTTAAAGTCCTGTTTTATCAAGCCTGTTACAGAAAAACCACTATTATACCAAAAGATTTGTGACAAACACTTTATCCTGTCATTTTTTTATTCAAAACAGGGAAAGCAGTGATACAGATGGTCTTAATAAGCTAAATTGTGTTTTTTTAGAGCAGAAAAAGTAAAATACGGTCAAAAATTTCAAAAAAAAACAAATTAAATGATTTTTTTGAAAAAAACATACTCATTACCCCAAATATTATTGTATACTGTTATTGTTATATTAGCGAATAATCCAGGCTGGATATACTAAGTATTAAGAAAGATCATTAAGAAAGAGTATAGAGATGGATATGCGAAGTACCTGGATAAATAAATATAAGTAATAAATAGGTGATGAATAATGGGTGACCAATTTAACCTGAGCGAGACAGACTGTTGTGATATGAAGATGGATTTAATGTCACGTGATGAAGATATTGATCGTGCTTCACGGTCATTAAAAGCGATGTCTCATCCCCTACGATTAAAAATCTTATGTACCCTGGGCGATGCAGAAATCAGTGTTCAGGATATTGTTGAAAAGGTAGGCACTTCACAAAGTAATATCTCACAGCATTTGGCCATTCTCCGGGACAAAGGCATTCTTGCTTCCCGTAAAGATGCAAATCGAGTGTATTATCGAGTGGGCGATGCCAGAACCTTGCGTTTAATCGGCATGATGAGAGATGTATTCTGTACTTTAGGCAGTTAGTCACTGTTGTAAGCGCCTGTAATAAAGTACTCATCAGTAATTAAATCTGCAACAGTATTCAGTCTGCTGCTGAAAGGCTTAATTATGACTAAAAAACCAATCAGAGGTAATTTCTGTTTGGTTTTTTTTGCTTTTACCGGCACAATATAACGCTTCCGGCGCAAATACGGCTTCCGGGACATACAGCATTAATTTTTGAGGTTATGGTTTTAAATACATGGAACATTTGAACGAATTTGTCGCAACGAATTGGGTGATGATCCTGATGTGGTTCTTCCTGCTGGGAATGATCATCAATTCATTTATCAAATCTTCTTACGATATCAGCGCCTTGCAGGCGGTACAGCTATTAAGCCATGAACCCGGCACCGTCATTGTGGATGTTCGTGAAGACAAGGAATATCAGTCCGGCCATATACCTGATTCCATTCATATTCCGCTCAGTGCTCTGAAAGGCCGGGTGGATGAATTAAACAAGTACAAAGATAAGCATATTATTCTGAGCTGCCGTTCCGGGAGCCGTTCGGGTCGTGCCTGCAGCATTCTGAAAAAACACGGTTTTGAAAACGTCCATAATCTGAGCGGCGGCATAATGGCCTGGGAAAAAGAAAATTTACCAATGAAAAAAGCTTAAAAAAGGATTAATGAGTAATATTAATCCAGATTTTTCACACGCTTGAGAAAAGGTTAAGCCATGTCCAAACAACAAGCAGAAATTACTATTTATCTGACTCAATACTGCCCTTATTGTGTTCGGGCCAGAGGCCTGCTCAATGCCAAGGAAGTCAGCTATAACGAAATTGATGTCGGTGCGCAGCCTGAATTACGTGAAGAAATGATCCAGAAAAGCAATGGTGTGACATCCGTACCGCAGATCTTTATCGGCGGCACCCATGTCGGCGGTTGTGATGATCTGTTTGCTCTGGAGTCAGCCGGTAAACTGGATGCACTGCTTTTTCCGGAATAGCTATATATAGCCATATAAAACTTTAAAACTGGATAAACGTTCCCATTTATAAGAATAAACATTATTTTTAAATACTTTATATAAATGGAGAAAAGCGCATGACAGATAGCGTACATATCGTTTGTCCTCATTGTGATGCGGTCAACCGTATTCCCGTTACCAAACTGGCGGCTGGGGCAAAATGCGGTAAGTGTCATCAGATATTATTACCCGGTAAACCGGTAGAACTGAACGCGGCCCGCTTTAACAAACATATTCAGAAAAATGATTTACCGGTACTGGTGGATTTCTGGGCACCCTGGTGCGGTCCCTGTAAAATGATGGCACCGGTGTTTGAACAGACCGCCAGCTATTTTCAGCATAAACTGGAACTGGTTAAGGTCAATACAGAGCAGGAACAGGCTCTGGCAGCTCAATACGGTATTCGGAGCATTCCAACTATTGCCCTGTTTCACCATGGTCGGGAAATTGCCCGGCAGGCGGGAGCAATGGATCAGAACAGCCTGATCCAGTGGGTGCAGAGTCATTTGTAATGCCTGCTTAAAACCGTACCCGATCTGTACCAGATTTTATACCTCCCCGTTTCTCAGTAAACGGCTTTAACTATCGCCATACTGGTAAGTGGGTGTGTCAGCGGGGAGGGGATAAATTTGCATGGCTGTAAAAATTATTATTACTTGAATAACAATCAATAGGGAAGTCACAATTAATGGCAAACGAACAAGCAAATTCAAATGGTGAAGATCAGGCTCAACAGCAGTTTGTAATTCAGAAAATCTTCTGTAAGGATATTTCTTTTGAAACACCGAACTCACCGAAGATATTTACTGAAAAATGGGAACCGGAACTGAAAGTGGATTTACATACAGCCGTCAATCCACTGGCCGATAATGTCTTTGAAGTGGTTTTAACCGTCACTGCGACCGTTAAAACCGAAGACAAAACCGCATTTCTGGCAGAAGTACAGCAGGCCGGAATTTTTAATGTCTCCGGTTTTGAAAAAGAGCAGATGGATCACATGCTGGGCAGTTATTGTCCGAACCTGCTGTTTCCCTATGTTCGTGAAGTGATTTCCGAGCTGGTTAATAAAGGCGGCTTCCCGCAGCTTATTCTGCAGCCGGTTAATTTTGATGCCGTCTATGCCCAGCATCTGCAGCAACGTCAGGCACAGAAAAACTCTGATGAGTCCGGTGCTGATGCCGTTCATTAATCCAGTGATGGCATAGAGACAATAGCGTGACCACAAACGATACCATCAGTATTATTGGTGCCGGTTCCTGGGGAACCGCACTGGCGATTCTGCTGGCAAAGAACGGTCATAAAGTTCTGCTCTGGGGCAGAAATAAACAGAAAATGCTGGCCATGCAGGAGGCGGGTGAAAATCCTTTTTTTCTGCCCGGTATTACTTTCCCTCCAGGCCTGCAGGTGACCAGCGATCTGCAGCAGGCTGTCACCCGGAGTCATGATCTGCTGCTGGTCATTCCCAGCCATGCCTTTCGTAATACTCTGAACAAAATCCAGGCCATTAAACCTGATATTCAGAATATCTGCTGGGCCACCAAGGGGCTGGAAGCAGAAACCAGCCAGTTACTGCATCAGGTGGTCGCTGAAGTGCTGGGTAATGTACCCAGTCAGGCCGTGATATCAGGGCCGACTTTTGCAAAAGAGGTGGCCATAGGCCTGCCGACTGCCGTTACCATTGCGGCCAATAATTCCGACTATTCACAACATCTGGCCAGACTGCTCTGCAATGAAACCTTTCGACCGTATTTAAGTGATGATATAACCGGACTGGAAGTGGGCGGTGCGGTCAAAAACGTTATGGCTATTGCGGCCGGTATTGCCGATGGTCTGGGGTTTGGCGCCAATACCCGTTCGGCGCTGATCACCCGGGCATTAAATGAAATAGGCAGGCTGTCTGGCCGACTGGGCGGGCAGCAAAAAACCCTGATGGGGCTTTCCGGTCTTGGGGATTTACTGTTGACCTGTACCGATGATCAGTCCAGAAACCGGCGCATGGGGCTGGCCATTGGTAAAGGTCAGAGCATGAAGCAGGCTCAGGAAGAAATACAGCAGGTGGTTGAAGGTGTACAGACCGCCAGACTGGTTTATGCTCTGGCTAATCAGCTTGAAGTGGAAATGCCGATTGTCGAACAGGTTTACAAGGTACTTTATGAAAACCTGCCGCCCAGAGAGGCCGTGCATAATTTATTGAGCAGAGATTACAAAGCTGAATAGGCCAGCCCCTATGAACCACAATCCCATAGGTATTTTTGATTCCGGCCTGGGCGGGCTGTCCGTCTTACAGCAGGTCTGCAAACTACTCCCCAATGAAACTATTTTCTATGTGGCGGACAGTGCCCATGCCCCCTATGGCTGTAAAGATGAACGCTTTGTTGAGCAGCGTTCCCGGTACATTACTGAAAAACTGCTTGAACAGGGGGCCGGGGTTATTGTTATTGCCTGTAATACTGCCACCGCATCCATTATTGATCGGTTCCGTCAGGATTACGGTATCCCCTTTGTCGGTGTGGAGCCGGGTATAAAACCGGCAGTCCAGCTCACTCAAAATGCCAGAGTCGGGGTGCTGGCCACTACCGCCACAATTGCCAGTGAACGTTATCAGCAGCTTATACAACGTTATGCTCAGTCCATTAAGCTATACAGCCAGGCCTGTCCGGGACTGGCGGATAAAGTGGAACAGGGTGCGGTAGCCGCAGCGGATACCAGAGCTTTACTGAACACCTATCTGCAGCCTCTACTGCAGCAGGATATTGATACCCTGGTGCTGGGCTGTACCCATTATTCCTTTTTAAGTGATACCATCAGAGAAATGGTGAATACCAATATCACTCTGGTGGATACCAGCCGTGCGGTAGCGGATCAGCTCAGTAGAATTATCGGCCAGGATGAAAATAAAACAATAAGCCACTCACCGGCAGTCCATTACTTTACCACGGGTTCAGTAGCGGCTACCCGGCAGGCCATCAAAACTCTGCTGGAGCTTGATGTCCATGTTGAGCCTTTTTAAGTCCATAAGCAGGAAATGACTGATGTTCCATATTGCCTTATTTGAACCCAGAATTGCCCCCAATACCGGTAATATTATTCGTTTAAGTGCCAATAACGGCTGTGCATTACATCTGATTGAACCACTAGGCTTTGATTTTGAGGAAAAGAAACTGCGCCGTGCCGGTCTGGATTATCATGACCTGGCCCATGTTACCCGCTATCCGGATTATAAACACTTTGCCGAGTCCATGCAGGGACGACGAATTTTTGCCTGTACCACTAAAGGTACCCGAGATTATGCCCAGATCAGCTATCAGGAGGGCGATGTACTATTATTTGGTTCTGAAACCCACGGCCTGTCCGATCCGGTTATGCAGAGTATTGACCCGGAAAACCGCATTCGTATTCCCATGAAATCAGATAACAGAAGTCTGAATCTGTCTAACGCTGTGGCTATTATCAGTTACGAAGCATGGCGTCAGATGGGATTCAGAGGTGGAGATTAGGTTTATTTCTGTGCGGGGGTAAAAGGGTCGGAATTAATATCCTTCATATTAGCACCACCCAGAAAAGCCAGTTTGCTGTACTTCTGCACCATTTCCGGTGCACCGCATAAAAATACCTTCCAGTCCTTTAAGGACTTATGGTTTGCCATGGCCAGATCAGGCGCATGCTCAGGATAGATCCCTTCAATATCGGATTCATGTAC
>JALVDE010000456.1 GCA_027009375.1 Gammaproteobacteria bacterium | reverse complement strand
ACAGAAAATTGAAGAAGTTGATAAAGTGACGGCTGAATTTGCTCAGCGCCGAATGGATGCCAGTATTAACAAAGCACTGGCCGGTCATAGTGTTGACGAAATTACAGAAGGTTCAAAATGACAAAACTAATATTTTTACCGCATGAAGAAATCTGTCCGGAAGGGGCTGTCGTAGAGGCTGAGCCCGGTACCAGTATTTGTGATGCCGCGCTGGACAATGGTATTGAAATAGAACATGCCTGTGAGAAGTCCTGCGCCTGTACCACCTGCCATGTGATTATCCGTGAAGGCTTTGATTCACTGGAAGAAGCCACAGAACTGGAAGAAGATTACCTGGATAAAGCCTGGGGTGTAGAGCCGGAATCCCGTCTAAGCTGTCAGGCCATTGTGGATGATGAAGACCTGGTTATTGAAATACCCAAATATACGATTAACATGGTATCCGAAAATCATTAAGGGGGAAGAACATGGGACTGAGATGGACTGATATACATGAAATTGTCGCTGAACTGGATGAACGGCATCCCGATGTGGATCCGCAATACGTCAGTTTTCCCGACCTGATGAACTGGGTGCTGGCGCTGGATGATTTTGAGGAAACTGAAGAGCATTGCGGAGAGAAAATCCTCGAAGCCATACAGATGACCTGGATTGAGGACAGGGAATAAGTCCGAATAGACACAGAAATACATAAATTCCTTATAAACCCACGATTTATCATAGAATAATGTAGGATTTTTCCTTAATTTGCGTGATAATAAGTGGGTTTTTTATTGGCCGAAAAAAAATGCCTGAAGCCCCAGAATTATTAGAACAAGACTTACAACAAGAGTCAGAGCAACCCATAACTATAACTGGTAAAAAACCTCACAAGGTCAATTTACTGGGTATGGATCTGCCTCATTTAAAAGCTTTTTTTACTGAAATCGGTGAAAAGCCGTTTCGTGCTGTCCAGGTATTAAAATGGATCCATCAGTATGGGGTGGATAATTTTGATGACATGACCAATGTCAGCCAGGCTTTACGCCAGCGTCTGAGTGACATTGCAGAAATTCGTGCACCGGAAGTGGTTCTGGAACAGAAAGCCAGTGATGGAACCACCAAGTGGCTGATGCGTCTTGACGGCGGCAATAGTATCGAAACTGTTTTTATTCCGGAAGATAAGCGCGGTACACTCTGTGTTTCGTCCCAGGTGGGCTGTGCCCTGGACTGCAGTTTCTGTTCTACAGCCAGGCAGGGCTTTAACCGTAATTTAAGCAGTGCTGAAATTATTGCCCAGCTCTGGACAGCCAATAAAATGCTTAATGAGCGTATCCCAAAAACGGAGCAGGCAGCAGAAATCAATCCGCAGAATGAAACCCGCCGGGCCATAACCAATGTGGTGTTGATGGGTATGGGTGAACCGCTGTTAAACTTTGATAATGTGGTACAGGCGGTACACCTGATGGTGGATGATAATGCCTATGGCCTGTCCAAACGCCGGGTCACCATCAGCACTGCCGGGGTGATCCCGGCCCTTAAACGGTTACGTGAGGAGTGTGATGTCAGCCTGGCTTTATCGCTGCATGCACCTAATGATGCCATCCGGGAAAAAATAGTCCCCTTAAATAAAAAATACCCGATTAAGGAACTACTGGATGCCTGTCGTTATTATTTTTCCGGGGATACCAAAAAGAAGCAGTTTACTATTGAATATGTTATGTTAGCAGGGATCAATGACAGTACCAGAAATGCTCATGAGCTGGCGCGTTTACTGCGTAAACTGCCTTGTAAAATTAACCTGATACCGTTTAACCCTTTTCCGGAAAGTGACTATGTCAGCTCCAGAATGCAGGTTATTAAGCAGTTCAGGGACATATTGCAAAAAGCCGGTTATGTCACCATGATTAGAAAAACTCGGGGTGAGGATATTGACGCCGCCTGTGGACAACTGGCAGGCAAGGTAAAAGATAAAAGTCGTCGCATTAACTCAGATAGGTCTTAATTAGTTTTCATCCGGAAATTGCTTTTCTGGCAATTTTTATTAAAAACAGGGGAATAGTTTAATAATGAAAAAATGGTGGGTGATTTTTGCTTCATTGCTGGTTTTAAATGGCTGTCAGAGTAACCCGGATAAATCGGCGGAGAATGCCGGTTTAAGTAATCAGTATACAACAGGATCCAGTAATACCTCTGCGGCATCCATTAATACCCAACTGGGGGCCGGCTATATTGGTAATGGGCGTTATGATCGGGCGCTGTTGAAACTCAATAAAGCCATTTCTCAGGATCCTGGCTATGCTCTGGCCCATAATTTTCTGGGGGTGTTATACAGTCGTCTGGAACGCCCGAATCTGGCGTATGAGCAATTTGAAAAATCGGTATCCCTGGCGCCGAATGATTCCACGATTTTAAATAACTATGCCATATTTTTATGTGATCAGGGTAAATATGAACAGGCGCAGCAGAAATTTAAAAAAGTACTTAATAATCCGCTCTATGTAAAACGCGCCGGAGCTTATCAAAGTGCTGCTTCCTGTGCTTTTAAAAATAATAAAATAGAACTGGCCGAAAAGCTTTATCGTAAATCACTGGAACTTAATAAAAATCTGCCGGCTTCCTTTCTTGGGCTGGCAAAAATATATTACAAAAAAGGGGAATATCAATATGCCTGGAATTATTTTAAACGGTTTGATGAGCAGGCCATACAGACGGCAGACAGCCTCTGGTTAGGTATTAACATTTTAAATAACATGTCGGAACCAGACCACGATTTACTGGCAAGTTATGAAATTCAACTCAAGAGTAAATTTCCTGATAGTAAAGAAACCCAATGGTTCTATCAGGGCAAGCAGGACTATTAATTTTGGAAAAACAAGAAGAAAAACAAGAAATTAAAGATATTATTGCTAATAGGGAAGAGGGCTATGGCTATCAGTTAAAAGTTGCCCGAAATGAGAAAGACCTGACAACGACTGATGTGGCCAGAGAATTAAAACTGGACGAAAAAATTATTATTGCACTGGAAAGTGAAGATCAGGGCAGTTTGCCTGTATCAGCCTTTGTGTGCGGTTACATTCGTAATTATGCCCGTTTTTTAAATATTCAGCCGGAACCCCTGGTGGAATATTATAAGCGCGAATACCGTTCTAACTGCAGTGATCCGGAACTTAAAATAACCCGGGGGAAGGGAATCCAGGGGCATACTGAAAAACCAGCCTTTATTATGCCGGTTTTCGGAATTGCGGTAGCTGCATTATTGCTGTTTGGCGGCTGGAAGTTATGGCAATATGTTTCCAGTGAATACCAGACTAAAGAACCAGATAAAGAACTGAATAAAGATCAGGATAAAGACAGCGGCTTTCTTATTCCCATAGCAGCAGAATCCAGTGACAACTCAGCCATAGATGAAGACCCATCGCAGCTGAGCCTGCCGGAACCTGACAAAGACAGCCTCCTGCCCATGTCTGAATCCACGGCTGATGCCCCGGTTTCAGATATTAAAAC
The DNA here is from genome assembly GCA_027009375.1 of Gammaproteobacteria bacterium. Lineage (GTDB taxonomy): Bacteria > Pseudomonadota > Gammaproteobacteria > GRL18 > GRL18 > JANELJ01. The sequence continues at coordinate 3,745 of JALVDE010000456.1, read as the reverse complement.
ATCTGAGCCAGCAACTGCAGGCACAGCAGATAAGATGGCTGTTGAAAAGGACGCTGATCTGCAGAAAAAGGTAGCAGAAGAGCTGAATAAGGATGCTGGCAATGAAGTAATATCAACACCGGTAGCTGACAAAGAGGATAATGTGGTAACTGACTCTGGAACCGTTGCAGAGCCTCAGACGGGAACAGCGCCTGTTAGTCAGGATCTGTTCCTGAAGTTTAACGGAGATTCCTGGATTGTTATTAAAGATGCCACAGGTAAAAAACTGGCTACGGGACTAAAACGTGCTGGTCAAACCCTTAGTCTTAAGGGACAGCCGCCTTACAATTTGTTTTTAGGCAATGGCCGGGTGGTCGATGTCAGTATCCACGGTAAAAAATATGATCATTCCCGCTATATAAATAACAAAAATATTGCTCGTTTTAGTGTAGAATAGGCAGTTTTCTTAACAGCAATCGTTCAGGAACCATTTTGGCCGACAAGATACAATCAATTCGCGGGATGAATGATATCCTGCCCGATGAAACACCAGCGTGGCAATTTATAGAATCCCGGCTGCGCCAGCTGCTTAAAAGCTATAACTACGACGAAATCCGCTTCCCTATCGTGGAAAAAACCGCCCTGTTTAAACGCTCAATTGGCGAAGTCACGGATATTGTCGAAAAAGAAATGTATACCTTTGAGGATCGCAATGGTGACAGCCTTACCCTCAGACCTGAAGGTACGGCTGTCTGTGTCCGGGCCGGCATTCAAAATGGTCTGCTGGTTAATCAGCAGCAACGGTTGTGGTATATAGGTCCCATGTTTCGACATGAACGTCCGCAAAAAGGGCGTTACCGCCAGTTCCATCAACTGGGCGTTGAAGTATTTGGCCTGTCCACTCCGGATATTGATGCAGAACTGATCATGATGAGTGCCCGTTTCTGGAAAATGCTCGGGCTGCAGGACTCAGTTACACTGCAGTTAAACAGCCTGGGTAGCGCACAGGCCCGGGAACAGTATCGTTCCGTACTGGTGGATTATCTGCAGCAGCATAGTGAACTGCTCGATGAAGACAGTCGACGTCGTTTACAGACCAATCCCCTGCGTATTCTGGACAGTAAAAACCCGGCCATGCAGGAGATGATTGAACAGGCTCCGCGTTTAATGGAACATCTGGACGATGAATCCAGACAGCACTTTGCGGATTTATGTGCCTACCTGGACAGTGTAGGAATTGCTTATGAAATTAATACCCGTCTGGTACGCGGACTGGATTATTACAATCGCACCGTGTTTGAATGGGTGACTGACAAACTGGGTGCACAGGGTACCGTCTGTGCCGGCGGTCGATATGATGGTCTGGTAAAACAGCTCGGTGGTCGGGAAACCCCGGCGGTTGGTTTTGCCATGGGGCTGGAACGTCTGGTGCTGCTGGTGCAGCAGGAACAACTGCAAAACTATATCAAACAGCCCCATGCGGTATTATTAATGATGGGTGAACGGGCACAGACTGCCGGCCTGGCACTGTCAGAACAATTGCGTGATGCCTTGCCGGAAGTCCGTATTTTCAATATCTGCGGTGGCGGCAGCTTTAAAAGCCAGATGAAACGGGCGGATAAAAGCCAGGCTGAAATTGCCCTGATTCTGGGTGATGATGAACTGGATAAACAGCTGATTACGGTTAAATACCTGCGTCAGAAGGCAGATAACAAACCGCAGCAGGAAAGTCTGTCTCAGGATCAACTGATTGAACTATTAAAAACCCGATTATAATAATATAAGCTGTAACAAAATAAGCTTACAGAAAATGCTTTAACGGAGCAATAAATGGATACATACGAAACAGAAGAACAACAGGTAGAAGCCATAAAAAAATGGTGGCAGGAAAATTATAAAATGGTGATCGGCCTGACAGTTATTGGCCTGGGTTCCATTATAGGCATTCAGCAATGGAAGCAGCATAAGCAGCTTGAAGCCATGACCGCCTCCATGGAATACGATCATATTTTGCAGCTGGTCAGTGAAAATTCCCCGCAGCCCATTGACAAACAGGTAGACATCTTATTAAAAGATTATGCGGATTATCCCTATGCTGCACTGTCTGCTTTGCTGGAAGCAAAAAAATGGGTGGATGAAGGTAAACTGGCTGAGGCTGAAGCTAAGTACCAATGGGTGATTGATAATAGTAATAGTAACAGCCTTAAGCATATTGCCCGTATCCATCTGGCGACCTTAATGTCGGCCCAGGGCAAAAATGAGCAGGCTTTAAAAGTGCTGGATGTCGATCAGGGCAGTTTCAAGCCTAATTACCTGGAAGTAAAAGGTGATATTCTGGTGGCTTTAAACCGTATTAATGAAGCCAGAGCGGCTTATGATCAGGCCATACAGGCCTATGCTGCAATAGGTGCTAATGCCCAGATCCTTAAAATTAAACGTAATGATTTAGGAAATTCGTAATGAAGCGGATGCTGTCTTTTGTTGTTATATTACTGGCCAGTGTTCTGCTAAATGGCTGCGGTATTTTCAGTGGAGAGGATAATTCCATACCGCCAACTGAACTGCAGGACATTAATGAAACCGCTAAAGTCGTCCAGCAATGGAGCAAGAATGTTGGTGTCGGGCTTGATGAGGTCATGCTCAATCTTAAGCCGGCTATCGTCGATTATGATATTTACACGGTTGACCGGGAAGGCCAGGTCAGTGCTCTGAATCTTGAAAACGGGGCGGTTAAATGGCAGGTAGAACTGGACACAGAAATTACCGGCGGTGTCGGAGCAGGTCAGGGTGTTGTCGTCGTCGGTAACAGCCACGGTGTCATTATTGTTCTGGATGCTGAAAACGGCAGCGAGTTATGGCGTAAACAGCTCAGCAGCGTAATGTTATCAGCACCCTTAATACAGGATCAGTTTCTGGTCGTGCGTACCGGTGACGGTCGGCTGTACGGGCTGGATATTAATGACGGCGGCCAGTTATGGGTTTATGACCGCGGAGTACCGGTACTGACCTTAAGAGGTAACAGCAGTCCGATTATCGGCGGCCGGGAACTGGTATTTACCGGTTTTGACAGCGGTAAAGTTGCGGCGGTTGGTGTTAAGCATGGTCGCCTGTTATGGGAAGCCAATGCCGCTGTCCCCCGGGGGCGTTCCGATCTGGAACGTCTGGTGGATATTGATGCTAATCTTATCCTGATAGGACGGGCACTTTATGCTGTAACCTATCAGGGACAGATTGTTGCCATTGATGCCCTGGAAGGAGAAATTCTCTGGGCCAAGGAAATGTCTTCCTATGCCGGTATGGCGTCAGATGACCGCCATATCTATGTCACCGATGCAGACAGTAATATCTGGGCGGTTGACCGGGTAACCGGTGATTTTCTCTGGAAGCAGGACAAACTGGCTCACCGTAAACTGACCGCTCCGGTAGTTGTTGATGACTATGTTGTGGTAGGTGATTTTGAAGGCTATATCCACGTCCTCTCCACTCAGGACGGCGAACTGATAGGTCGGGAAAAAGTTGATGGCGACGGCTTCCATGTCCAGCCCCTGGCGGATGCCGGAACATTATATTTCTACGGCAACGGCGGCGACTTATCCGCTATACGCATTAAATAGTGACTGAAATAAGACATAAAATTGAACAACAACAATACGCTTTATAAAATCATCTGAACGCTGAACGCTGAACGCTGAACGCTGAACGCTGAACGCTGAACGCTGAACGCTGAACGCTGAACGCTGAACGCTGAACGCTGAACGCTTAATCC
>JALVDE010000455.1 GCA_027009375.1 Gammaproteobacteria bacterium | reverse complement strand
AGTATCAAAACGACGGTTCATCCCCATACGTATGGGGAACAGACTAAAAGTAAGTTACTGTATGTAAAAGAATATTTACTTTGGTGAAAACTTACCAGAAAAAGAAAGCAAAATCCATATTGTTAAAGAGCTATTTTTTTTGATCCACAGGAAGAAATGAAACCAATCTTAAACCATCAAAATCAACAGGAATACGTCGATTTTCCCCCATAGTTTGAAAATCAAATCCGGATTCTGTATTCATTTGCCAGGCCATAACAATATTTCCATCCTCCAGATCAGCTTCACAGTATTCCCAGATAGTTTCACGAACTTTTTTTGAAACATTACCCAGATAAACACCTGCTCTGACTTCAAGCAGCCAGACAGCCAGTCTGCCTCTTAGTCTGGGAGGAATATTTTCAGTCACCACAACTATCATTGACATTTAATTTAACTCCGATGACCTTCATCACCAATATGCTCGGGAGGTGGAATAGCGGGTGGAACTGACTCGGCCGGAGGTGGTGGTACCTCAATACCGCCAGCTGAAAGCACTTCTTCAATTTTTGGGATGATTTTTTTTAATATTCTGCTTTCTCTGAAACTATCCCGACATGCCTGACGCACTGCTTTGTCTGGATGAGCAGGACTTGATGCAGCTACTTTAAATGCGACCGGAACAACCGTATCAAATTTGTAAATATCGGCAATATCATATACAAACGACAGTGGCTTACCTGTATGAATAAAACCGACAGCGGGTGCATATCCTGCAGCCAGAACAGCGGCTTCCGTAATACCATACAGGCAGGCATTTGCCGCACTGATACAACGGTTGATCACATCCCCTTTATCCCAGTTTTTTACATCATAATTACGTCCGTTCCAGGTAATATTGTATTGACTGGCCATTTGTTTATACAAAGCTCTGACTCTGGCACCTTCAATGCCCCTGAGTTGCTGCACACTTCTTTTTTCCGGTGCGGGTTCACCAAAGCGGATTTCATACATTTTTCTGACGACTTTTAAACGCAGGTCATCATCCAGAGCCAGTTTCGCCTGATACAATAATCTATCAGAGCGTGCCCCTCCAGGCTGACCTGAAGCATACAGACGTACACCGGCTTCACCGACCCAGACCAATAAAGTTCCCACCTGTGCGGCCAGTTTAATAGCAGCATGAGACACCCGCGTACCCGGCTCCAGCATCAAACAGGCAACCGAGCCTACCGGAATATGTTTTCTGATACCTTGCTTGTCAATAATAACAAAAGCACCATCTTTTATATCTATTTGACCGTATTTGATAAAAATCATGGAGATTCTGTTTTTTAAAGGAATGGGTTTAAGAGAAATAAAGCTCATAGAAGAATCTTAAAAACAAAGTTAATCAATACCCTGCAATCGATCTTTATAAACCTGTACTAGCCTAAATTGTTGACTAAGCCTGGTCATTTCAGAACAGTTGTTAAAAGTGGTATGAAACTTCATATTCGGCGAACCAGAAACAGGCCACAACCATAGGCTTTTGCTCTTCCCAGTCCATTAAATAATACCTGTCTGATAAATTTTTCAGGTTCAATAATTTTTATTTGCCCCAAAAAATCCAGACTGGTAAATTGGCGCTGGTTTCTGTCGCCCGGTTTTTTAAATTGATAATACTGGTGGTTTTCTACCATCAGATGCCTGATCTCAAAGCCACATCGTTTACCCTGTTGCTCCAGCCACTCCTTCCCCGCTTCGTAACGAATAACAGAAGATGCCGGTCTTT
>JALVDE010000454.1 GCA_027009375.1 Gammaproteobacteria bacterium | reverse complement strand
AAACAGGGGGACAGAAGAGCAGGAACAAAAAGGGGTAATAGCGCCCAGGGTAACGGCCATGATCCGGGCCTGCCAGTCAGGCCGATTGCGTACATACTGACGCACTTTTTCCGGTGACAACAGGGCACGAAGCAGGCCCATAATATAAATGATCAACACCAGCATAAAAAAGATCTTGCTTAGATCCATTATAAAGAACTGCAGGGCGGCTGCAAAATGTGTTGCAGGATTCAGTCCCATAAGCTGGTATACCAGCCAGTTGGCAGTCCATTCAAACATGTTCTTTCCTGCTCAGTTCAGGAAGACCAGAAGACAGCAGGGCGGCAGCGAGTACAAATCCTGTTGACCACCACAGGCAGCCTTCAAGACCCTGAGTCTGATAGGCCCAGCCGGAAATAACTGTACCGGCCAGTCGGCCGCCGGCATTCGCCATATAATAAAAGCCGACATTCATGGCCACTTTATCATGATCGGAATAGGCCAGGATTAAATAGGAGTGCACCGCCGAATTAATGGCAAAGACTATTCCAAACAGGATCAGACCGATAATCAGAACGGAGTCAGCGGGCCAGCCCTGCTGTAGACCCAGGGCAATGCCAGCCGGGAATAGGGCAAGAATAAAAGCCCAAAACCTGGCTGTACCGCCTCCGGGACCCTGTCCGTGATGACTCTTACGAAGCTGATGGCTCTTACGGATCAGTTTCGGAGCACTGGCCTGAACAAAACCATAACCGATAACCCATAGCGCAAGAAATGCCCCGACTTCCATGCTTGTCCAGCCAAGCACTTCATAGAGGAATACCGGCAGGCCCACAACAAACCAGACATCTCTGGAACCAAACAGAAAAAAGCGGGCAGCAGATAACCAGTTAATGGCTGGCACTTTAGAAAAAACCTGGGTAAATTTGGGTTTGGATTTCATTTTACCCACACCGGAGGGGAGTAAAATAATGGTTACAATCATGACCAGCAGCAGGCCAATGGAAAGTACTGCCAGTGCACCGCGAAAACCCAGCCATTCCAGTAAAGCCGCACCGACAAAAAAACCACCGCCTTTCAGGGCGTTTTTAGAACCGGTCAGTATAGCCACCCATTTAAACAGCCGGGTATCAGAAGAACCGCTGGCCATGGTTTTCACCGAGGCCTTGGCAGACATTTTATTTAAATCCTTGGCAATACCGGACAGTGCCTGTGCGGCCATGACATAGGGTACTGTCAACCAGGCATCCGGTACAGTTAAAGCCGCAAGTGCCACTACCTGCATACCCATACCAATATGCATGGTCAGGTTCAGGCCGATACGGGCTCCCAGCCAGCCGCCTACCAGGTTAGTGACAATGCCAAAAAATTCATAGAATAAAAACAGCATGGCCACTTCAAACGGGGAATACCCAAGCATATGGAAGTATAAAACCACCAGCATGCGGATAGCTCCGTCGGTAATGGTAAAAGCCCAGTACCCTCCGGTAACTACCAGATAATTGCGAATTGCAGCTTCCATATTATTGCCTGTGTTAGAGACTTAAGGCCACTTTACGAGCCAGTTCCATCATCCGGTTAACATAACCCCATTCATTATCATACCAGGCATAGACTTTTAGCTGAGTATCATTAATGACCATGGTGGACAGGGCATCTACAATAGAAGAACGGGGGTCATTGACATAGTCAATGGAAACCAGCGGACGTTCCTCATAGCCCAGAATGCCTTTTAATTCACCTTCGGCAGCGGCTTTAAAATAACCATTAACTTCCT
>JALVDE010000453.1 GCA_027009375.1 Gammaproteobacteria bacterium | reverse complement strand
CCATTACCCAATCCGGCAGCAGTCTGCTGAGCAATAAAGGTTCTGTGGTTATCACTCATCTGGATAAAACTGACCCTGGCATTTATTTAAAAGGCAGTCTTAATGGTCATATCCATCAGTTAATGAAACTCAGGCTGGTTAATCAGTTTACCCATAAAACCATCAGAAAACCTTCAGTCCTGGACGCTCAATATCAGCTGGGTCTGCATAATAATCAGCTGGATATTTCAGAGCTGCTGTTATCGGTATTCCACCCGCTCAGCAAGGGGCGTCTGGATCTTAAAACCCATAAGCCCATAAAAATATCACTGAGCAATGCAAAACAGAATTTTGCACAAAACGGATATTTAAGCCTGAAGCTGACCAATTTTGATATCAGCCCTTATGAAGTCCTGTTCCCTCAGTTACCTATAACCTTTGATTCAGCCAGTGCCAGAATCAATCTGGTTCAGAAAAACAGGAAACAGACCATTAAATTTGAGCAGCCCTTACGCCTGCACAATGTTCATTATAAAAATCCCAGAACAGCCCTGCTTAATCCTTTTGATGTATTACTTGATATACAGGCCGTGCAATCCGGTAAACAAACCACGGCCCGGGTTAAGCAGTTATCACTGCAGTTTAAAGGACAAAAAAACAGGGCTCTGGCGCTTAATGCCGATTTAAAATACCATTCCGGCAAGACCATGCCCATTACCCGTTTAAAGGCCGATCTGAATGTTTTACTGACACAATGGTTCAGTCAACCGGGTATTATGCCTGACAATACTCTGACCCGGGGGACACTGACGGCTGATATTTCTCTTGATAATAATCACCAGTTAAAACATAAATGGCAGATCAATGATCTTGGTGATAATAATAAGCAGCAATTAATTAAATCTGTATTAATTGACGGCACAGGTGAAATTAAAAATCTTAACGATCTGTTCCTGGAATTTCCTCTGATTATGCAAAGCCAGTCAGGTACTACAGAGTTAACTCTGAAAAATCATATCCAGATTAAAAAAGATACCCCCTCCGTTGCTATTGATGTCCATGGTAAGGAGATCTTTTTAAACGATATATTAAAGCTACTGGCCGCCATTAACCCGAAATCTGAACTGTCAAAACTTGAAAAAGAAAATACAGCAACAGAAAAGACAGAAAAAACATCCCTGCCTGCTGCACCGGATAACACACCTGCACAAACCCCATTCTGGCCTACCGGACTGGATATCCTGGCTCACCTTGATATACAGAAACTGTATTATTCCGATTACATGTCCTATCACAATATCAGGGGACAGCTTGATATCAACAGAGAACAATTAGTTGCTAAAAATTTTGCAATCCGTTTTCATGAAAGTCCCATGACTCTGGATGCTGATTTTAAATTTACGCCCAAAACAAAACAGCCCTATGATATCCGTCTTAATACGGCATTAAGCCATTTTAATGTCGGTGGTTTTCTAAAAGAATTAAAACCGGATCATGTGCCCAGGGCAGACGGGGTTTTTGATGTGGATGTACTGTTTTACGGTCCTTTAAGCAATTTAACCCAGATCCGTAATGAACTGATGTTTAAAATTGATATCAGTGGTGTTGACGGGGTTTACCATTTAATCCCGGCCGACAATATCATGGCCCGTTCTGGCGGCCAGGCCATGGCCGTAGTGGGTGAAGTGGTATCGGTTCTGCCCACCTCCGGTTTTGGTCTGGGTATTATCAATCGTGTGGTACGTTTTGCCAAAGACATAGATTATGATCTGATCCGTCTG
>JALVDE010000452.1 GCA_027009375.1 Gammaproteobacteria bacterium | reverse complement strand
TTTCCAGTCTCATCAGGAAGCCTGTGAAAAAACCCGGCAGTTTATACTGAATAATAATATTGAAGCTGCCCGCAGACAGGTGCATACTATTCAGGGGGTAGCCGGTAATATTGGCGCCAGGGATCTGCAGGCCGCGGCTATGGAACTGGAAAAAGCCATTAGAACAGGTGCTGATAAAGCGATTTACCAAGAGCTGTCAGATAAATTCTGCCAGCAGGCCAGAATTGTTTTTGATGCACTGCATAATCTGGAACAGTCACCGCAGTCGTCTGATAATAACGAACATGCAAATACTGGAATACCGGTAAATATTAAATCGCTTACACCAGAAGTACGGGCAGAATTACAACAGCTGAATAAACATCTGCAGAAACTGTTGCTGGAAGGGGATCCGGCAGCACGTAATACCGCTGGAAAAATTTTGCAGCTTTTGAAGGATTATCTGGGTGAGACTGAACTGATTCTTATCAGACAGCTGCTGTCTGCAATTGAAAATTATGATTTTGATGCAGCGCTGGAGCTGCTGCGGTCTCTGAAATTTGAATAAGGATAAAACAAATGGAACAGGAACCCTCAAGAATATTAGTGGTTGATGATGAAAACTTTTATATTGATGTTCTGGTAAATCTGCTGCAGGAAGAAAATTACAGGGTTAGTGTGGCCAAAGACGGTGCTACCGCATTAAAACGGGCCTGGGGCGATACCCCGCCGGATCTGGTTCTGCTGGACATTATGATGCCGGAAATGGACGGTTATGAAGTCTGCCGGAAGCTCAAAGCCGATCCCCGAAGTGCGGATATCCCGGTTATTTTTCTGACTGTTAAAAGTGAAGTGGATGATGAAGTCCGTGGTTTTGAACTGGGAGCCGTAGATTATATAGCCAAGCCCATGAGTCCGCCCATTGTCAAAAGCCGGGTAAAAAATCATCTGTTACTGGCTAAAGCACGCAAGATACTGGAAAACCAGGCCAAAATGCTGGAGCTGGAAGTCAGGCAGAGAACCCGGGAAATTGATCGTACCCAGGATGTGGCTATCTATTGTCTGGCCTCCCTGGCAGAAACGCGGGATAATGAAACCGGCAATCATATCCGCAGAACTCAGCACTATGTACGCACCCTGTCCGAGTACCTTGTCGATCATCCGGCGTTTCGTGATTATCTCAGTCATGACATGATTGAGCTGCTGTTTAAATCGGCTCCTCTGCATGATATTGGTAAAGTGGGTGTACCAGATAAAATCCTGCTTAAACCGGGCAAGCTGGATCCCGATGAGTGGGAAATTATGAAAAAACATGCCCAATTTGGCTGCGATGCCATTATCCGGGCCGAAAATGAACTGGGTACCACCTCTTTTTTGCGGGTAGCCAGAGAAATCACCCTGACTCACCATGAAAAATGGGACGGCTCCGGCTATCCATACGGCCTTAAAGGCAATAAAATTCCCATCTCGGGCCGCCTGATGGCCATAGCCGATGTTTATGATGCCCTGATCAGCAAGCGGGTTTATAAAGAAGCCTTCAGCCATGAGGTTGCCGTCAACCTTATCCTGAAACAGAAAGGCCGCCATTTTGACCCGGATATTGTCGATGCCTTTGAAGTATTACAGAGTGCGTTTAAAAATATTGCAGAGAAATTTAAAGATTAAACCTTAATAAATCAGTTAAACCATTCATCCAGATGGGCACGAGCCTCATCCAGACCGGTCTTTTTCAGTGCCGAGAATAGCTGTACCGTGGTACCGGGGTATTCTTCTTTCAGGGTACGGCGGACTTTAAGCAGAATATTCTGGGCCGCACCGCGTTTGAACTTGTCCGCCTTGGTGAGCAATATATGGGTCGGCATTTCGGCACGCTGACACCATTGCAGCATCAGTACATCGTACTCCGTCAGCGGACGGCGGACATCCATAATCATGACCACACCCTTGAGCATGGGGCGTTCCACCAGATAGCGTTCCAGCAGATTCTGCCAGTGCTGTTTAACCTTGACTGGCACTTTGGCGTAACCATAGCCGGGTAGATCCACCAGGTGTTTCCCTTCAGAAACCGTAAAATAATTGATCATCTGAGTTCGCCCCGGTGTTTTAGAGGTTCGGCACAGGGTTTTAATGTCGGTAATAGCATTAATAGCACTGGATTTACCAGCATTGGAACGGCCGGCAAATGCCACTTCGGTGATACTGTCAGCAGGCAGATCGGCCCATTTATTAACGCTCAGTAAAAATTCAGCCTTGCGATAGGGGTTGGGCTTCTGATTGTTATTTTCGGCCATGTTAAGCCCCGGTTCAGTTAAAAATGGTTAATCTATAGCCAGCTAAGTCAAAAAATGGACATATAACACTTGGTGTAGATCAATATAATGGACTATTTTAGCACTTTATTATGAACAAATGTTGGTCAAGCGACTTTGTTTTGTGTAAAATAAGCAAAATTTTTTCTGTGCTATGTCTACTTTACCGGACTTAAGGTTAACTTTAACTGTTGGATTGGTCGTTGAATTAAGAGTTGAACTTTTGTTGAAAAATGCGGTTTAAGTGATGTGGTATAAGTACAATTAATCTGGAGTTAATAATGAAAAAAAGTATTAAATTATTAGTGGCCGCTGCTCTGGTTGCGGGGTCTTCTGCTGTTTTTGCTGACGGTGCTGCACTGTATAAGACAGCCTGTTTTGCCTGTCATGATGCCGGTGTTGCCGGTGCCCCCAAGCTGGGTGATAAAAAATTATGGGCACCACGTGTCGGTAAAGGTATTGATGGTCTGGTCAAGACCGTATTAACCGGTAAAGGTGCTATGCCTCCTAAGGGCGGTACTCAGATGACTGAAGCTCAAATCCGTGAAGTAGTTGAGTTTATGGTCAGCAAGGTCCAGTAAATATTCAATAAAAAGCCCATAACGACTGTTTCCAGTTACTTTCAATGAAAGCAGTCGTTACCGGTTTAATATCGCCATTTTATCAAGAACAAGATTTAGGAAGAACCATGAAAAAAATTGCTATTGCTGTTGCTCTGGTAGCAGGTTTAACAGGTGTCGTACACGCCGCCGGTGATGCGGAAGCGGGTAAGGCTAAAGCTGCAAGTTGTTTTGCATGTCACGGTGCGGATGGAAATTCAATTGCACCGAATTTTCCTAATCTTGCCGGACAAAGCGCCTCTTATCTGTATAAGCAGATGAAAGATTTTAAAGCTGGCAAACGTAAGGATCCGACCATGGATGCTATGATTCTGCCTCTGGACGATCAGGCGATGCAGGACATTTCTGCTTTCTTTGCGACTCAGAAAATAAAAGCGGGTCAGGCTGATGCGGCGCTGGTGGATGCCGGTGAAGCGATTTATAAAGGCGGTATTTCTGAAATTGGTGTACCTGCCTGTATGGCCTGTCATGGACCTACCGGTGCCGGCAACCCAGGTGCAGGCTTCCCACAGCTGTCCAGTCAGAAAGCTACTTATGTGGAAAATCAGCTGAAGAACTTCCGTACTGCAGCTCAGAATAATGATGCCATGGGCCGTCATAATGATGCCAATAAGATGATGCGTAATGCGGTGAAACGCATGAGCGATCCGGAAATTAAAGCGGTTGCACAATATATCCAGGGTTTAAATCCATAATTTTAAACCGACAGCTACAGTTCTAGCGTTCAAAGCCTTAACTGTTAAGTGATATAAAATCAGGGGTGGTCTTTGACCACCCCTTTTTTTTGACAGGGCTGTTTTGATATTAGATCTTGATAAAAAATTTAATGAGAACGTTTTAAAGAGAAGCAGAGTTTATTTGTGAATCAGGAAAAGCAATATTCCAGAAATCAATCCGCTGAAAATACTGAACCGCCTGAAACCAGCAGCCGGGTGACCCGGCAACGCTCCAGTCGTGGTGAACACGGCCTGGGCAGGGTGCTGCTCAGTTTCCTGGGGTCTATGGAAGTCGCTATTACCCTGTTTGTTGTGGTGGGTATTGCTTCTATTATCGGTACTATTTTACAGCAGAATCAGGCCTACAATACCTATATTGTCAAGTTTGGCCCGTTCTGGTTTGAAGTGTTCCGCTCCCTGGAACTGTTTGATATCTACAGTTCCTGGTGGTTTGTCTTTTTACTGGGCTTTTTGCTGGTGTCCACCAGTGTCTGTATCTATCACTATGCACCGTTTATGCTACGTGAATGGCGCCGGTTTCGCCTGAATGTGTCAGAAAAATCCCTGAAATTAATGCACTGTTCCAGACTCTGGAAAATCAGTCAGAGTCAGGAACAGGCGGCGGCTTTTGTAAAACAGAAGCTGGCCAATGGTGGTTACAGCAGCCGTGAGCAGCTGGAAAATGGTGTGCTGACCATTGCCGCCAAAAAAGGGGCTGCCAATCGACTGGGTTACCTGTTTACCCATGGTGCCATTATTCTGATCTGTTTAAGCGCCCTGTATGACGGCAATTTCAATCTTAAATTAAGAGAGCTGGCGGGTCAGCTGAAACCGGAAACCCGGGATCTGCTGGCCTCACAGGTGCCGTCCATCAGTCGTCTGGGTCCGAATGACAACCATGCCTTTCGCGGCAGTATCAGCCTGCCCGAAGGCAGCACCACCAATATTGTGTTTCTGCAGATGAGAAACGGCTTTCTGGTACAGGAACTGCCCTTTAATCTGACCCTGCATGATTTTCGTATAGAACATTATGAATCCGGTATGCCCAAATCCTTTGAAAGTGATATTGTGATTGAGGATCAGCAAACCGGTGAAAAAATCAGTAAAACCATTAAGGTCAATCATCCTCTGCTTTACAGGGACTTTGCTATTTACCAGGCTTCCTTTGATGACGGCGGTTCCATTATGGATCTGCAGATCTGGTCACTGGAAAACGGCTCCCGGCATATTGAGAACTTTAAACAGGTGGTGGGCAAAAGCCGCGACATAGAAACCGCACAGGGCAAGGTTAAACTGGAACTGGTGGAGTTTAAGGCCAGTAATGTTCAGCCCAATCCCAAAGCAGAAGAAACCGGGCACAAGTTTAAAAATATGGGGCCGACACTCACTTTTCGTATTCGGGACAGTTCCGGCCAGGCCAAAGAATATATTAACTATGTGTTGCCGACGGAGCAGGAAGGACGGATGTTTTTCCTCAGCGGTGTGCGCAGCAGTACTTCTGAACCATTCCGCTATCTGTTTATTCCTGTGGATGAACAGTTCAGTTTGAAACGCTTTTTTGCCTTTCGCTCCCTGTTAAATAATCATGCGGAAATGGAGCGGATTTCCAGAAAAACCGCTGAACTGTCGTTGCAGGGTGACCGCAAACTGAAGCCGGAACTGGTGGAGCAGATGGCGGTTGTTATGCTGCGTCTGGCGGATCTGTTTAATAAGGGCGGTTTTGACCAGGTGCTGGAAGATATTAATAACAAGGTGCCTGAAGAAAAGCGTCAGACTGTTACAGAATCCTATTTCAAGGTTCTGCATACCATTCTGGGTACCGTGTATCTGGAAGTGCTGCAGCAGGAAGGGGTGGATATCGGCAATAATATTACCCCGGCTCAGGAACAATATTACGATGATCTGGTCAATACTATGGGTGTGCTGGCAAATTATGACGCGCCGTTCTATGTACAGATTAAGTCCTTTGAACATAAACAGGCTTCCGGCTTTCAGATCACCCGGGCGCCAGGCAAGGATCTGGTCTATCTGGGCTGTATTTTTCTGGTCATAGGTATCGTGCTGATGTTTTATGTGGCACACAAGCGGATCTGGATTAGAATTAAGCCCATAGAAGGTGGACGGATGAATGAACTGCTGGTGGCCGGCAGCGGTGATCGTCACCAGAAAGAGTTTGCCAGAGAATTTGAGGCTCTGTCCGAGTTACTGGACAGAGAATTTAAAAAAGACAACTAATATAATACGCAGCAGGTAGCTATAATGTCCACCACCACTTCTGAAATGCAGAACATGTTTGAAAAACAAAGTTTCTGGCGCTCGCTGAGCCTGTTTGACTGGGTTTGGGCTGCGGCAGTACTGCTGGGGTGCGGTTATGCCTGGAACCAGTATTCTGCGCATATGGATAATTATGAAGCCGGTATTTTACTGGGTACCGGTTTATCCATTATTGCCTGGGGCTGGTTATGGAAACCAGTACGGGCTTATTCCATTGCGGTGGCCTTATTAAGCCTGTTTGCTATTTCACTCTATGGCAATAATCTGGCTCTGGGTGAAAGCAATTTTTTCCTGAAATTTTTAATTTCCAGTAAATCAGCCATTATGTGGATGTCGGCTTTGTATGTGCTGGCCACGGTGGCATATTTTATCGGCCTGGTCACCGGCTCGGAATTTACTAATAAAACCGCTTCAGCCATGACCTGGTCGGCCACCGTTATGGGGCTGGTGGGGTTGCTGGTGCGCTGGCGTGAATCCTATCTGATTCATGTGGATGTGGGGCATATCCCCGTCAGCAACCTGTACGAAGTATTTATTTTATTCTCTATTATTACTGCCCTGCTTTATCTGTATTACGAAGGTAAGAGCAGAACCTATAATATGGGTGGTTTTGTACTGCTGGTGATCAGCTCAGCGGTGGCTTTTCTGCTGTGGTATGGCTTTGGTTCACGCGGCGCCAGTGAGATACAGCCGCTGGTTCCGGCGCTGCAGAGTTACTGGATGAAAATTCATGTGCCTGCCAATTTTGTTGGCTATGGCGCCTTTGCTCTGGCGGCTATGCTCGGGGTTGCCTATCTGATTAAGGACTCCATGCTTAAGCGGGGTTCTGACGGACCGATTATCCGCCGCCTGCCTGACCTGGATGTGGTTGATGATGTAATGTATAAGTCCATAGCCCTGGGCTTTGCGTTTTTTACCCTGGCGACCATTCTGGGGGCTATGTGGGCGGCAGAAGCCTGGGGAGGTTACTGGTCGTGGGATCCGAAAGAAACCTGGGCATTAATTGTCTGGCTGAATTATGCGGCCTGGCTGCATCTGCGGCTGACTAAAGGCTGGCGTGGTCGCCCCCTGGCCTGGTGGGCAGTTATTGGTTTATTTGTCACCCTGTTTGCCTTTATCGGTGTGAATATGTTTCTTTCCGGTTTGCATTCTTATGGTGAGCTGTAGTTCTTAATAAGCGATCAATATAAATAATAGAAAAACTGACATAAAAGGAAAAATTATGCGTAAAATTTTAACTCTACTTCTGTTACTGGGTTTTACCTCCATGGCCTGGGCAGGCTATGAAGAAGGTGTAGATTATGAGGTACTGGCCAAGGCTCAGCCTGCTCCAACCGATGGCAAGGTGCAGGTAATTGAATTTTTCTCC
>JALVDE010000451.1 GCA_027009375.1 Gammaproteobacteria bacterium | reverse complement strand
ATACGTGAAAAAAGCGGTGTGGATGAAGTGACACTGATGACCTCAAGAGGCCGCGTACTGGGTTCCAGCTCGGCTGAAGAAGGGGATTTTGTGCCCGATCTGCCCAGTTCAGACCTGTTACTGCCTCTGCAGCAGGGACGGGATCATGTGGTGCTGGATCTGGATGATGATTCCAGCCGGACCATCCGGGTGCTGGTGCGTATCCCCTATAATGATAATGACTATCTGATCCTGCAGGCACTGTCTCCCATCAGTGAGCGGCAGCACCGGCTGGCGGCCAGTGTACAGCAGGCCTATTCTGAATATAAAGGGCTGGTCTATCTGCGCAAGCCGCTAAAAATCAGCTTTACCCTGACCCTGTCGCTGGTGCTGCTGCTGGGTATTTTAAGTGCTGTCTGGGCAGCTTTCTTTTCTGCCCGTCGTATTGCCGAACCTATCCGCGATCTGGCCGAAGGCACCAAGGCGGTGGCGGAAGGGGAGTACCACAAACCCATTCCCCTGTTAAATGATGATGACTTTGGCCTGTTAATACAGTCATTTAACAAAATGGTGCGTCGCCTGTCCCAGACTCATAACGCTCTGGAAGAAAGCCATGAACAGGCCAAGCGTCAGCGCGACTATCTGGAAGTGGTGCTGAGCAACCTGTCCTCCGGAATTATCAGTCTGTCAGAAAACAAGGAGATCCGCACCAGCAACCCTGAAGCCAGTGTTATTCTGGGTATTAATGTCAATGAATATCTGGGTCAGTCCCTGTTTCAGCTGGCCAGGGAAAAACCGGAACTGGAATCCCTGGTGCGCTGGATAATGAGCTCTATTCAGAACCGGGTAAAACACTGGAGTGAAGAAATCACCCTGATAGAAGCCGATGGCCGCAAAAACCTGCTTTGCCGAGGTACGGCTCTGGCCGACGGCGGTTATGTGATTGTGATAGAAAATGTCACTTCACTGGTGCAGGCCCAGAGAGATGCCGCCTGGGGCGAAGTGGCCCGCCGTCTGGCTCATGAGATTAAAAATCCGCTGACGCCCATTCAGTTATCGGCTGAGCGCATTCGTCATAAATACCTGAAAACCATGGATAAAAAAGATGCTGAAACCATGGACCGCCTGACTTCCACCATTATTCATCAGGTGGACAGTATGAAAGAAATGGTTAAAGCCTTTTCAGAATACGCTAAAATGCCCGAACTGAAAATGCAGACTCTGGATATTGAAAGTTTATTGATGGAAGTGGTTGATTTGTACCGCGGCAGCGATAAACTGACCATAAAACAGGAACTGGGGATTGGCGGTACTCTGGTGGAAGTGGACCAGGGGCGTTTGCGGCAGGTTTTTCATAATCTGATTAAAAATGCCATGGAAGCCGCCGGGGATAATGAAAAAATTATTCTGCAGGTTAAAACCCATCTGGAAGAACTGAACAAGCAAAACTGGTGTGTACTGGAACTGACGGATAACGGCCCCGGTTTCCCGGAGGATATGCTGGCCAATATCTTTGACCCTTATGTAACCAATAAGCCCAAGGGGACAGGACTGGGACTGGCGATTGTGAAAAAGATTATTGAAGAACACGGTGGTTCAATTCTGGCAGAAAATGCACCGCAGGGTGGTGCCAGAGTTGTGATAAGATTACCTGCTGTTTAAAAATAAAAGATTCTGGTACTTGAGGAAATAAAATGGCGTCTGCCTATATACTTGTTGTTGATGATGAACCGGATATCCGGGAGCTGGTGCAGGAGATCCTGCAGGATGAAGGTTATGAAGTTGAGATTGCCGAAAACGGCCAGCAGGCCCGGGAAATGGTTCAGAAAAGAACCCCGGATCTGGTGCTTCTGGATATCTGGATGCCGGATATTGATGGTATCAGCTTATTAAAAGAATGGTATGAAAGTGATGATACCAGCCGTTTTCCGGTGATTATGATGTCCGGACACGGCACTGTAGAAACAGCGGTTGAGGCGACCCGTCTGGGTGCCTATGATTTTCTGGAAAAACCACTGTCACTGGCCAAGCTGCTGCTCACTGTAGAACATGCCCTGGAAGCCTATAAACTGGATAAGGAAAATCAGGATATGCGCCATCAGCTGTTGTCGGTTGATGAGCCGGTAGGCAAGAGCAAGGTTAACCAGGAACTGCGTCGGGAAATAGAGCAGATTGCCCAGCATGACAGCCGGGTGCTGTTTGTCGGTGAGCCGGGCAGCGGCAAAAGCAAGTACTCCAGGCTGCTGCATCGCTTAAGTCCGCGGGCGGATCAGCCCTATATTGAACTGGGTGTAGCGACACTGGATCCGGAAAATTCAGCAAGGGAGCTGTTTGGTTCGGAGCAGGACGGCAGGATCTACTATGGACTGCTGGAACAGGCCAGTAAGGGTACGTTATATATTGATGATATTGGCGATATGGATCCGGCAACTCAGGGCCGGCTGCTCAGCACTCTGGAAACCGGTCGTTTTCACCGTATGGGCGGAACAGAAGCCATTACCCTGAACTGCCGGATCATTACAGCCACCCATTATTCCCTGGAACAACTGGTTAAGGAAAACAAATTTAAATCTGAACTGTATTTTCAGCTTAATGTCCTGCAGGTTAAAGTACCACCTCTGCGGGAACATTGTGAGGATGTCCCCGAACTGCTGAATTATTATCGGGATCGTTTTGTGCAGAAGGAGCAGTTTAATTACCGCAGTTTTTCAATTGCCGCTTTAAACCGTTTGCGCAATTACACCTGGCCGGGTAATCTGCTGGAACTGAAAAACATGGTGCAGCGCCTGTTAATTGTGTCCGATGAGGAAACCATTTCTCTGGAAGAAGTTGAACAGCAGCTGGCACAGAAATACGAAAGTTCCGGTGGGGAGTTTGGTCTGGGCGCATCGGACAGTTCCGGCAGCGATGCCCTGCAGAGCCTGTTTGATCATCCTTTAAAAGAAGCCCGGGAAATGTTTGAAAAGGCTTACCTGGAACAGAAATTAATTGAAGTCGGCGGCAGCGTGGGTAAAGTAGCCCAACTGGCAGGTGTCGAACGTACCCATTTATATCGTAAAATGAAATCTCTGGGCATTGATGCCAAAAAAATTGTGGCAAAAGCTAAATAAAGGCTGGTTACGGTCAGTGCTGCTGGCTGGTTGCCGTAAATATTCGTAAAGCTAATCACATACATAGACAAGTATAATGAAAATTCTGATTTTAGGTGCCGGACAGGTAGGCTCTTCACTGGCTGAAAATCTGGCCAGTGAAGATAATGATATCACCGTTGTAGATGTGGACGGCCGCCGATTAGGTGTCCTGCAGGATCGGCTGGATATCCGAACGGTCAGGGGCAAGGGATCACATCCTGATGCGCTTCTCAAAGCCGGTTGTGATGATGCCGATATGCTCATTGCCGTCACCAATAGTGACGAAACCAATATGATTGCCTGCCAGGTGGCCTATACCATTTTCCATACCCCCACCAAAATTGCCCGGGTTCGCTCTAACCAGTACCTGATCCATCCTGAGCTTTTTACCCATGATGCCCTGCCCGTGGATGTACTGATCAGCCCGGAACAGCTGGTAACGGATTATATCAAGCGTCTGATTGAATACCCCGGTGCCCTGCAGGTGCTGGATTTTGCCGGTGGACAGGTACAGCTGGTGGCGGTACGGGCCTTTAAGGGCGGCCC
The DNA here is from genome assembly GCA_027009375.1 of Gammaproteobacteria bacterium. Taxonomy (GTDB): domain Bacteria; phylum Pseudomonadota; class Gammaproteobacteria; order GRL18; family GRL18; genus JANELJ01. The sequence goes on along the minus strand of JALVDE010000451.1, from coordinate 18,015 downwards.
CCTGTTAGGCCATGAACTGCAGGAAATCCGCAAACATATGCCCAATATCGATACCCGGGTAGCGGCTATTTATCGCAAGGGACGGGCCATTATTCCCAAGGGCGATACCATTATTGAAGAAAACGATGAAGTGTTCTTTATTGTGGATCGACGCAATACCCGTAAGGTTATGTCAGAACTGCGCCGGGTGGACAAGCCCTTTAAACGTATAATGATTGCCGGCGGCGGTAATATCGGCCAGCGCCTGGCGCGAACCCTGGAAGGGCGGCTGCATGTCAAGATCATTGACCATAACCCGGCCAATGCCCGTATGCTGTCCGAAGAACTGGAAAAAACCATTGTGCTGCTCGGTGATGTGTCTGATGAAGAACTGCTGATTGAAGAAAATATTGAAGGCACCGATGTATTCTGTGCTCTGACTAATGATGATGAGGCCAATATTATGTCGGCCCTGCTGGCCAAACGGCTGGGTGCACGCAAAGTAATGGCTCTGATTAACCGGGCTGCCTATGTCGATCTGGTGGAAAGTGGTGAAATTGATATTGCTATTTCTCCCCAGGAAGCCACTATCGGCAGTCTGCTGGCCCATGTACGTCGTGGTGATGTGGAAATGGTACATTCACTGCGTAAAGGTGCGGCAGAAGCCATTGAAGCCATTGCCCATGGAGATAAAAAAACCTCCAAAGTCGTGGGGCGTGCGGTGGAGGATATTCCCCTGCCGCCGGGCACCACCATTGGCGCCATTGTACGTAATGGCGAGGTGATTATTGTGCATCATGATACGGTAATAGAATCGGATGATCATGTTATTCTGTTTCTGGTGGACAAGCGCCATATTATTGATGTAGAGCGACTCTTCCAGGTGGCTGTTACCTTTATCTAGGCTGTAGAGCACACTATGCAACCCCTTGTTATATTACGTATTGTCGGCCTGCTGCTGATGGTCTTCAGTACCACTGTGATCCCGCCCATTGTGGTGTCGCTCTGGTATCAGGACTTAGAAATTAATGCGTTTATTCACGCCTTCCTGGTGATTTTACTGTCCGGCCTGTTTATCTGGCTGCCGGTGCGCAATATGCGCAAGGAGCTCAGGATCCGTGACGGCTTTGTGGTCGTGGTGCTGTTCTGGTTTGTTTTTGGTCTGGTCGGTTCCCTGCCGCTTTACCTGTCGCACAGTCTGGAGGCCAGTTTTACCGATGCCCTGTTTGAATCCATTTCTGCCCTGACTACTACCGGAGCCACGGTGTTTACCGGTCTGGATGAACTGCCCAAATCCATTTTATTTTATCGTCAGCAAATGCAATGGCTGGGCGGTATGGGTATTATTGTACTGGCGGTAGCGGTGCTGCCCATGCTGGGTATTGGTGGTATGCAGTTATACCGTGCGGAAACACCGGGACCCATTAAGGATAATAAACTGACACCCCGTATTACTGAAACGGCCAAGGCACTCTGGTATATTTATCTGGGGCTGACCATCACTTGTGCTCTGGCCTACTGGGCTGCCGGTATGAGCCTGTTTGATGCGGTCGGTCATAGCTTTTCTACGGTGGCCATTGGCGGTTTTTCCACCCATGATGCCTCTATCGGCTACTTTGATAACAAACTGATTGAAATGATTGCCGGCTTTTTTATGGTCATTGCCGGTATTAACTTTGCCCTGCATTTTAGTGCTTTACGTATGCGCAGTATCAAACACTATTTTTATGATGTGGAATTTAAAGTTTATCTGATGATCCTGGCTACGGCTTCAGCCATATCCGTCCTGTATCTGCATTACTCTACAACTTTTGAAAGCTGGGGCGATGCTCTGCACCATGGTATTTTTCAGACCATTTCCATTGGTACTACTGCTGGTTTTACTACGGCGGATTATTATAACTGGCCGGGCTTTCTGCCGGTTATGCTGCTGTTTATCAGTTTTGTTGGCGGTTGTGCCGGCTCTACCGGCGGCGGTATGAAAGTGATCCGTTTTATTCTGTTATTTAAACAGGGACTGAGGGAGATTTTCCGCCTTGTCCATCCCAGCGCCCAGATCCCTGTTAAAATTGGCGGCAAGGCCATGCCAGAAAATGTCAGTAATGCCATCTGGGGCTTTTTTGCCCTCTATGTGGCCAGCTTTAGTATTATGATGCTGCTGTTAATGGCTACCGGACTGGATCAGGTTACGGCTTTTTCGGCTCTGGCCGCCTGTCTGAACAATCTGGGACCGGGACTGGGTGATGTCGGTGCTAATTACCAGGGGATTAATGACTTTTCCAAATGGGTGCTGTGTTTTGCCATGCTGCTGGGACGGCTGGAAATTTTTACCCTGCTGGTTATTCTCACCCCTTCTTTCTGGAGACGATAATGGTAGAAGCCAGAAACAAATGGAATGAACGCTATCAGAATGTGCACGTGCCTAACCAGGTCATTGATGTTCTGGAATTGAACCAGCATCTGCTCAGCGGTCAGGGCCGGTCACTGGATCTGGCCTGCGGTCTGGGGGGTAATGCCCTGCGTCTGGCTGAACTGGGTTATGACAGTCATGCCTGGGACATATCCGATGCGGCTATTGAGAAAGTTAAGGAGTTTGCCAGGGAACGTCAGTTGACCATCCATACCCGGCAATGTGATGTCAGTGACACCCTTCTGGAAGCGGAAAGTTTTGATGTTATTCTGGTCAGTCGTTTTCTGGTGCGCGATCTGGTGCCTGCTTTAATTGAGGCATTAAAGCCCGGCGGCCTGATTTTTTATCAGACCTTTACTCAGGAAGTATTACCGGAACTCAATGAACAGGAATCCGGGCCTAAAAATCCCCAGTACCGTTTAAAAGTTAATGAACTGCAGAAGTTGTTTGCACCGCTGATCCTGCGTTATTACCGGGAAGAAGGTTTGTTAGGCGATATCCGTAAGGGCATTAGAAATGAGGCCATGCTGGTTGCCCAGAAACCTATACCAGGTTTATAAAGTGGTGGTTTTGGGTGGTTCCTGGGTATCGGGTGAGGCCGGTGTGTTGTTATTTTTTTCCTGCTCCTGCTGTTTCAGCTCTTTCTGCATTTCCCGGTCCAGTTCCTGATTGAGTTCCTGCATGGACTTTTCTATTTGTTCCAGTTCTTTTTTCATGGACTCGCCCATTATCTGTACACCTTTATCAATGGTTTCGCGCATGGTTTTAGAGAATTGTTCCAGAGCTGACTGCAGTTCAGTACCCAGCATGGAATCCCGGGTCTGGTTAAAGTCCACCAGCCAGTGTCCATTCTGATTGACCAGAATGGTTCTTAAGGCAGTACGCCGGGCTTTATTCTGATCGCTTTGATGCTGTACCAGCTGGGTTAAAATTTCAGCCCGTTGTGCAGAAATACTCTGTTCGCCCAGTTCGACATAATCCTTGCTGCTTTGCAGAATAATTTTAAAACTGTCCCGGCTGTCCGGAGTCAGGTATTGTTTTGCGGTATCAATATCACCGGCCAGAGCGGCATGCCAGAATGCTTCTGCCACGGCCATGGGGGTTTTGGGTTTTGGCGGTGTGCAGGCCAGCAGCAGGGTGCTAAGCAGAACAATAATGCCCAGTTGCAGAAATTTATTATGTTGCAGCATTTAGATTTAGATCTCACTAAATATTTAAGGAAAAAGTAACCGGTCCGTCATTCAGCAGAGACACCTGCATATCAGCACCAAACTTGCCCGCCTGAATATGGGGATACTGGTTTTGTGCCTGGTTCAGCAGATAGTCAAACAGCTGTTCGGCTTCTGCCGGCGCCTTGGCGCAGCTGAAACTGGGGCGCATGCCTTTGCGGGTATCCGCTGCCAGGGTAAATTGTGGTACTAATAGTAAACCGCCCTGAATATCACGGACGCTGAGATTCATTTTATCATCATCATCGGCAAAAATGCGATAATTGAGCAGTTTATGCAGCAGTTTATCAGCCTGTATTGTCTGGTCATCTTTCTGCATACCAATCAGAGCCAGCAGCCCCTGCTCAATCTGTCCGATAATCTGACCGTCCACCTCAACTTTTGCCCAGCGAACCCGTTGAATAAGACCAATCATAGATGATTAGGAACCAGCCTGGCTGCGAATTGCGGTCACATTATTGGGGATGTTTTTCTCCTGGATAACGACCGGCATGGGGCTATTAACCGTAGTGAGCATTTTATTAATATCCACCAGGTACTTCTGCAGAACCTTAGCTTCTTTTTTCAGAGACATGACTTTTTCACTGATACTGTCCCTGGACTGCCCGGCTTTTTTCAGTTGATCCAGACGAGTCTGCAGTTCTTTTTTATGGGCCTTGACATGACGTATTAGCGGGGTCAGAGCGCGGCGTCCCCAGTCATCAGCGTCTTTATTAAGCTGATAATAAATATTGCGTGCCCGGCTGACCAGAGAAATAAAGAATTTCTTAATAACAAAACTCTGTTCCGTCATGGTGGAATATACACTGGTACGATATTCTTCGGCATCTTCGTAAAGTGTTTCTATTTCCTGTTTATAGGAGGTGATAGAAAACAGTTTAGGCTTAATGTCGGTTTGTTCATTCTGGTTCTGAAAGCGGTTATAGATGGACTTAACCAGCCGATTGGTCAGTTCTGTCTGTTTGGCGGCTTCCTGCATGGTGGCACTGATATCATCAAACAGGGCTTTCATTGCTTTTTTCATTCCTGTGGTGGTCCAGCTGCCTTTCATCAGTGTTCGAGCATCATTTACCTGTTTATCCAGCCTGTCCAGATCGATAATGGATTTTAGGCGGTTATGCTGACCGGAGAGAATCTGACGGCTGGCCTGCAGGGTTTCAGCATTGCGGTGATAAACCGCCTGTTCTTCCCGGGTTTTTTCCAGCAGCCGTTGAATGATATTCTCATTTTTACCGCTCAGGCCGCTAAGACCTTCAATGGATTTTTTTCTGGAATTAAACTGGGTCAGCAGAATACCCTTGGAAGTCTGCATCATTTCATTAATATCGGTGATCAGAGTATTACGAACCAGTTGTTCTTTCTGCGGCAGAATTTCATTGGACAGGACATTTTCCATGGCTTCCAGATTACTGTCTTTCAGTAACTGAGCATCATGTTTAACTCTTGCAATCAGGCCTTTCTGAGCGGAAATGGCAAATACCCGCCGGTTGTCAATATTCAGGGTTTTGGCCGTTTCTGAACACATTCTGTGAATGCTGCCTTTAACTTCATGGGTGGTTTTTAATTCATCCCACAGGGTATCAATTTTATTGAGGGCTACTACCAGACCGTTGTTATTATTGCGGCGGAAACTTTTCAGGTGCCGGCGCCAGATGTCCATATCAGAACGGGTTACACCGGTATCCGCTGCAAGTACAAAAATAGCCGCCTGAGCATTGGGCAGCATATTTATGGTCAGTTCCGGTTCGTTACCCAGGGAGTTTAGCCCGGGTGTGTCCAGTATACACAGACCCTGTTCCAGAAACGGATGCGGGAAATTAATAAGCGCATGACGCCACATGGGAATTTCCACTGTGGCATCTTCCGCCAGCTCTGTGCCGTTGTCATCAGTAATAATATCATACAGGCCCAGGCGCTTGGCTTCGCGGGCTTTAACTTTTTTGGTATTGGTGATCTGGGCAAAGGAACTGGCCATGCTGTCAGGAGAGGTGACATCCAGCTGGATATGGGTCCAGTTTACCAGGTTCTGTTTCTGTTCTGTAATGCTGCTGTCTTCCAGGCGGCTTTCAATGGGCAACAGACGCATATAGGGTTTGGGTTCATCGACATCAAAAAACAGTTCAGTCGGGCACATGGTGGTGCGGCCGGCCTCACTGGCCAGCAGACGGCGTTTAAACTGGGAGAAAAAGATGGCATTAATCAGTTCGGTTTTACCGCGGGAAAACTCACCCACAAAGGCCAGGGTGATCCGGTCGTGTCTCAGGGTCTGCAGGGTTTCGTAAATTTTAAGACTTTGTTCACTGTCTTCCAGACCTGTGGTATCCAGCCAGTCCTGAAAATTTTCTATGGCTTTTACCAGGTCACTTTTCCATTTTCCATAGGCATGGATATTGTCGAAAAAGTTTTCATTTGTCATGGTGTTATTCCCATCCCGTTTTCTATCCTGTTAAGAATAGCAGATAGAGGAAAAAAATAAGGGGTAAAATTGTGATAGATGTCTATTTGTGACATAAATATGACAGAAATAAGAAGTTGAGTAAGAAAAATCTGACTTTTAAGATAAATGAGCATACAGGGAATATGCGTCTAATCCCCGTGTTGAATAGCTTTAACGGATTTATTCAGGTTTAACCAAAAATGGCCGGCACCAGCATCAGCAGTAAATTAAGTACGATAAAGACCAGTATCGGTGATAAATCCAGACCGGAAAACGGCGGCAGTATTTTTCGGGCAGGGCGCATAACCGGCTCAGTGATATAATGAATCAGTGCTGTGGCCGGATTATAAGTGCCGGGATTAACCCAGCTGATAATGATCTGTACAATAATCGCAAAAAAGTAAATATACAGAACCAGGGTCAGCAATGAGCCGATACTGTGCCACAGCAGGAACACCGGGTTAACTGAAATGCCCTTAATGGCAAATAACAGCAGGTTTTCGATAAACTGCAGAACATAGGCAAGGATAAGGGATGAAACATCCAGGCCGAACATGCCGGGAATAACCCGACGCATGGGGTTTAATACCGGGCTGGTGGCTTTAACAATAAACTGAGACAGCGGATTATAAAAATCGGCACGCACAACCTGTAATAAAAAACGCAGCAGGACAATAATAATATACAGGCCGAAAAGGGTGCTGATCAGATAGCTGCCTGCATTAAGAAAAAAGTTATCCATTTATTGTTTCCTGTATATTTCCCAGTTTAAAAATAGTCTCATTTGTTTTCTGAACCCAGCATTTTGGCCAGTTCCCGGGAACGGGTCTGGGCACCCTGCAGGGCTTTTAAAAACAGGGCTTCCAGCTGCCCATCCTGTAAAATGCCAATGGCCCGTTCGGTGGTGCCGCCGGGTGAGGTGACCTTTGTTCTTAAAACTTCGGCGCTGTCCTCACTTTCCAGGGCCATTTTAGAAGCACCAAAAGCGGTTTGCAGAGCCAGTAAATGGGCGGTTTTTTCATCCAGCCCCAGTTGTACTCCGGCTTTTTCCAGGGCTTCAATCACCAGGAAAATATACGCCGGGCCGCTGCCTGACAGGGCGGTTACGGCATGCATGGCTTCTTCCTGCTCCAGCCATAAGGTCAGGCCCACTGCCCGCAGTATGGACTCGGCCAGAATACGCTGCTCATCACTGACCTGGGCATTGGCAAACAGTGCGGTTGCACCACTTTGCACCAGTGCCGGAGTATTGGGCATACAGCGGACCAGAGCCAGTTCTTTACCGTTTTGGGAACCCAGCCAGCGTTCAATATCCTGACATAAGACTCCCGCTGCAATAGAGATAAACAGGGGTGACAGTGCCTGTGCCTGTTCACTGATCTCCTGACATACTGCGGATAATTGCTGAGGCTTGACGGCCAGCACCACTACATCGACGGCTTTAACCAGTTCAGAATTATTCTTGGTAATATTCAGTTTAAACTGTTCCGCTAACTGAGCGGTCTGCTCAGCATCAGGATCACTGACCCAGATGTTTTCACCGGCAACACCGGTGGATGTTAAACCGCCTATCAGGCTGTAGGCCATATTACCGGCACCGATAAAACCAATTTTTTTATTAATCATCTATTTTTAGCTCTGTTTTAAAGTCGTTTCCTGAACTCATGGTCAATTTAAGTTTCCCTTGGGCCAAACAAAGCTGTCCCAATGCGCACAATAGTCGCTCCTTCTGCAATGGCTGCTTCCAGATCCCCGGACATACCCATAGATAAAGTATCCATATTCAGTTTAAACTGTTCGTTTAATTTATGCATCAGTTTGTTTAAGCGGCGAAAAGGAATACGCTGTAGTTCAAATTCGCTTTCGGGTTTGGGTATGGCCATCAGACCCCGTATCTTTAAATGGGGCAGATTAATAATATTCTCAAGAGCATTAAATACATCTGTGGGTGAAAAACCGGATTTTTGCGGTTCTTCGCTGATATTGATCTGCAGACAGATATTCAGATCTGGTAAATTTTCCGGACGCTGGGCACTGAGGCGTTGGGCAATCTTTAAACGGTCAACGGAATGTACCCACTGGAAATGCTTGGCAATATCACGGGTTTTATTGGACTGTATAGGGCCGATAAAATGCCAGACAATGTCTTTATAAGGGCACTGCTGTATTTTCTGCAGAGCTTCCTGAACATAACTTTCCCCAAAATCCCGCTGTCCCTGTTCATACAGCGCCAGTATTTTTTCCAGTGGATGGCGTTTGCTGACCGCCAATAAAAGCACCTTTTTATCCGCTTTGACAGCCGCAGAACGATGGCTTTTTTCCAGAGCCTGCTCAATCCGGTAATTAATGTGATCAAGTTGGTTTAAAGAATTGCTCATTATGGTCTATACTGATATTTGAAAAATAACTATAAACACTCAGGGTATTGTAAACATCACGCCTGAGTAGTCTGGAATAATAAATCATTATACAGTGAACGACTATTATATAGCGAAGAATTATGGATATTACAGAACTGCTTGCCTTTAGTACCAAAAACAATGCCTCGGACTTACACCTGTCCGCAGGACTGCCGCCTATGATCCGTGTTGACGGTGATATCCGGCGGATTAACGTCCCTCCCCTGGAACATCGTGAAGTGCATGATATGGTGTACGATATTATGAACGATAAACAGAGGAAGGATTTCGAGGAATTTCTGGAAACCGACTTTTCCTTTGAAGTGCCGGGTCTGGCACGTTTTCGTGTTAATGCCTTTAACCAGAACCGGGGTGCGGGGGCGGTATTTCGTACTATTCCATCCAATGTACTGTCTCTGGAAGAGCTGGGCTGTCCAGCTATTTTTAAAGATATCTGTGAAAACAAACGCGGCATTGTGCTGGTTACCGGGCCTACCGGTTCCGGTAAATCCACCACCCTGGCCGCCATGATGGATCATCTGAACAATACCATTTATGAACATATTCTGACGGTAGAAGATCCCATCGAATTTGTACATGAAAGTAAAAAATGTCTGGTTAATCAGCGTGAGGTTCACCGGGATACCCTGGGGTTTAATGAAGCGCTGCGTTCAGCCCTGCGTGAAGACCCGGACATTATTCTGGTGGGGGAACTGCGTGACCTGGAAACCATCCGCCTGGCGCTGACCGCAGCAGAAACCGGTCACCTGGTATTTGGTACTCTGCACACCAGTTCAGCAGCCAAAACCATTGACCGTATTATTGATGTGTTTCCGGCGGCAGAAAAAGACATGGTGCGGGCCATGTTGTCAGAATCTCTGCGGGCGGTTATTTCTCAGTCGCTGTTAAAGAAAAACGGCGGAGGACGTATTGCCGCTCATGAAATTATGATTGGTACTCCGGCCATTCGAAACCTGATCCGGGAAGGTAAGGTGGCACAGATGTACTCAGCTATTCAGACCGGGCAGGGTATTGGTATGCAGACTCTGGATCAGTGTCTTAAAACTTTATTGGCTCAAGGGCTGATTTCCAAAGCGGATGCACAGACATACTCTGCCAATAAAGATGACTTCCTGTAAGGTTTCAGGTTTTACGCTAATTACTCGTAACTACTCAGCTTCAATTAGTGAACAGTACCTGCAGACAATCACGGTCAGTTACACTGAATAGTTGCTATTGCTCTAAATTAAGGAATAAAGAATGGATTTTGATTCATTATTAAAATTAATGGTGCATAAAAAAGCATCAGATTTATTTATTACTGTCGGTACACCGCCGGCTATGAAGGTGAATGGTAAAATTTCACCGGTGACTAAAAAATCGCTTAATTCGACCCAGGCACACCAGATTGTGACGGGGATTATGAATGATAAACAGCGGGCTCAGTTTGAGGCCGAGCATGAGTGTAACTTTGCTATCAGCCGTTCCGGTGTCGGCCGTTTTCGTGTCAGTGCGTTTATGCAGCGCAGCCAGGTAGGCATGGTGCTCAGGCGTATTGAAACGACTATACCGACTTACCAGGAATTACGCCTGCCGGAAACCATTAAGGATCTGGCCATGACCAAGCGGGGACTGGTTATTTTTGTCGGTGCCACCGGTTCGGGTAAATCTACTTCTCTGGCTTCCATGATCGGTTATCGAAATAAGAACGGCAGTGGTCATATTATTACCATCGAAGACCCTATTGAATTTGTGCATAACCACGACGGCTGTCTGATCACTCAGAGGGAAGTGGGTATTGATACGGACTCTTTTGAAGTGGCATTAAAAAATACCTTACGTCAGGCTCCGGATGTTATTCTGATTGGTGAAATCCGTACCCGGGAAACCATGGACCATGCCATTGCCTTTGCTGAAACCGGACATTTATGTCTGGCAACCCTGCACGCTAATAATGCTAACCAGGCACTGGATCGGATTATTAACTTTTTCCCGGAAGAGCGTAAGCCGCAGTTGTTAATGGATTTATCTCTGAATATGCGGGCATTTGTGGCGCAGCAGCTTATCCCGACCCCGGATGGTAAGGGACGTCGTGCAGCGGTTGAAATCCTGTTAAATACACCGCTGGTGTCTGATTATATTCGTGACGGTGAAATCCACAAATTAAAAGAAGTAATGAAAAAATCGCGGGAAGAAGGTATGCAGACCTTTGATCAGGCCCTGTATGATCTGTATCGCTCGGAAGCCATTACCTATGAAGATGCCCTGCATCATGCCGATTCACCCAATGATCTGCGTCTGATGATTAAACTGGGGGATGAGGAAGCTTCTGAATCTATGGGCTCCTCTCTGGAGGGGGTCAGTTTTACTGATACCCGGGAAGATCGGGGAAGCGGTGGTTTTTCACTGTAGTTTTCAGTGTCTGTATCCCTGTGCCGCCAGTATGCATCAATAAATGGATGCATACCAGGTAGTGCGGGCATTTCTGTCCACACTACTTTCTGGAGAAAACAATCTCTCCGGTTTTTATAGTGTATTCAACCTGCCCCTTTAGCTCCCAGCCATGAAACGGGGTGTTTTTACCCTTGCTTAAAAACTTTTCCTTTTCAACCCGCCAGTAAGCTTCAGGATCAAAAATACAGATATCGGCATCCTGCCCGGTGCTGAGTGTCCCTTCTGCAATATTAAGAATTCTGGCCGGCTGAACAGTCAGTCGGGAGATGACTTCCATTAAGGACATATTCTGGCTGTCCACTAACTTTAGTGCCAGGGGCAATAGGGTCTCAATCCCGCTGATCCCCGGTTCGGTTTCAGCAAAGGGAGCCAGCTTGGCATCACTGTCATGAGGCTGGTGGTCGGAGACAATACAGCTTAATATATCAGACTGCACGCCATGACGCAGAGCTTCCATATCACGCTGGGTTCTCAGCGGCGGCAGTACATGGCAGTTGCTGTCAAAAAAGCCGATATCCATCTCAGTCAGGTGCAGGTGATGGGCTGTTACATCGGCCGTTACCGGCAGGCCGGCTTCCTGGGCCTGACGGATCAGCTGGATAGAACCGGCACTGGACAGCTGGCAGAAATGAGCCCGGCCGCCAATCAGTTCAATCAGCTGTAGATCCCGGGCAATGGCAATGGTTTCTGCACTTTCCGGGATACCGGCCAGCCCCAGACGGGTACTGACTACGCCTTCATGAGCACAGCCGTCACTGAGCCAGGGATCAAAGGGCTGGATAAATACGGTAATATTATGGCTGGCCGCGTATTCCAGTGCCCGGCGCATAATCAGAGTGCTTTTAACTGGGGTCAGTGCATTAGTCGTGCCCACACAACCGGCATCTTTCAGTTCCCGCATTTCACTGAGTTTTTCGCCTTTAAGCTGCTGAGTCAGGGCACTGAGTGTATAGACCTTGGCTACACCTTCAGTGGCGGCTTTAAGACGGATCAGCTTGACCATGGCGGCATTGTCGATAATGGGGTTGGTATCTGGCGGGCAGCACAGTGAGGTAACGCCGCCGGCTGCTGCGGCCCGAGTTTCTGAAGCGATAGTGCCTTTGGTTTCAAAACCGGGTTCACGCAGTCGTACCCGCATATCCACCAGGCCGGGGCAGACCACTCTGCCAGTGGCATCAATAACTTTCTGTGCCTTAAATCCATCCGGTGCCTGACCCAGGGCCAGGATTTTACCGTTCTGAATATGGATATCAGTATGGCTATCCATCTGGTTGGCCGGATCAATAATCCGGCCGTTAAGAATACTGATATCCAGTTGTTCACTCTGGCGTGCCAGACTGAGTAAATGGCTGTCAGGCATCAGGCATTCCCTCCTTTTCGGCTGCTGTCACTGCTTCCCGGACCCAGAGCCTGAGACATGACGGCCATGCGTATGGCGATACCATTGGTGACCTGCTCCAGAATCACCGACTGTGGTCCGTCAGCAATACTGGAAGCAATTTCAACGCCGCGGTTAATCGGTCCGGGGTGCATCACTATGGCATCGGGTTTGGCATAAGCCAGTTTTTTTTCAGTCAGGCCGTAGTGCTGATAATACTCACCTTCACTGGGTAACAGGGCTCCCTGCATGCGTTCTTTCTGCAGGCGCAGCATAATGACCACATCGGCATCCACCAGGGCTTCCTGCAGATTGTGATAAACATGCACCCCAAAAGTGTCGATACCGGTGGGGATCAGGGTTTTTGGGCCCACTACCCGAATTTCACTGACACCCAGGGTAGTGAGCGCATGCATCTCTGAACGGGCCACGCGGGAATGCAGAATATCGCCCACAATAACGACTTTTAAATTGGCAAACTCTTTTTTGTGCCGGCGAATGGTAAACATGTCCAGCATGGCCTGGGAGGGGTGGGAATGGCAGCCGTCCCCAGCATTAATAACACTGATGTGCGGTGACACATGCTGAGCAATAAAATGTGCCGCCCCACTCTGGTTATGGCGTACCACAAACATGTCGCAATGCATGGACTCCAGGTTATGCAGCATATCCAGCAGACTTTCGCCCTTTTTGGTGGCTGAGGTATTAATATTAATATTCAGAACATCGGCAGACAGGCGTTTGGCGGCCAACTCAAAGGTGGTTCGGGTACGGGTACTGGCTTCAAAAAACAGGTTTACAATGGTTTTGCCCCGCAGCAGCGGTACTTTCTTAACGGCCTGTTCCTGAACATTGGCAAAAGGTTCAGCCGCATCGAGAATACTGATCAGGTGCTGACGCTTAAAGCCTTCTATGGAAAGAAAATGCTTGAGTCGTCCCTGTTCATCAAGCTGTATATTTTTGGTGATCATATAAGGTTCTCAACAGGTTTTTCTACCAGGTTCAGCTGTAATGGCTCAGGCCCGGTCAGTTTGATTTGCTGATCAGGCTTTAGGCTGATTTTCTGACCGGTAATTTCAGCACAGATCGGAAGTTCACGTTCGCCCCGATCCAGCAGTACGGCCAGGGTTACAGAGGCCGGTCGGCCGTAGTCAAAGATTTCATTGAGTGCAGCGCGGATGGTGCGGCCGGTAAACAGGACATCATCAATCAGGATAATGTGTTTATCATCCAGTCCGGCAGGCAGTTGTGAGGGTTTCACCTCGGGGTGCAGACCGATCCTGGAGAAGTCATCACGATAAAAGGAAATATTCAGACTGCCTAGCGGAGTGGGCAGGTTGAGGCGCTGATAAATTTTTTCGGCAATCCAGAAACCGCCGGTATGGATACCGATCATGACCACATCTTCCGGATCCAGATTTTGCAGCTTCCGGCTGATCCCGGCATACATCTGCTCCAGCAGCTGTTCCAGATTAAGGTTCATTTCAGAGTCGGTCATTAATTATATCCAGTTATTGGTGTCTTTGTCGCTAGTCCGTATCAGGGAAGAGGTAAACAATTACTAAAAAATATAAACCTGCCTGTTGTCAGCTTTTAAAAGCTATTCAGCCAGCCTTGCAAAATCAGCTGTGCGGCAACCTGATCAATATCATGCCCTTGCTGCTGATGTTTTTTTACTTTACGTCCCGGTCTGCTTTTACGCCGGGGGGATGTAATCCCGTCATAGCCCAGCATTTCGCTGGCTTCCCGTGAGGTCAGGCGTTCATCCATATAATGTACGGGAAGATTGTACCGCTCATTGAGCTGATTGCCAAAAATTTTTACTGCCTCGGTGGTTTCCTGTTCCTCACCATCCATGGTCAGGGGCAGACCAATCACCAGAGCGGCCGGATGCCACTGCCGGATCAGCTGTTCAATACCGGCCCAGTCAATACGTTTCTGGTGTGAGATCAAAGTAGTCAGTGGGGTGGCGGTATTGGTCAGGCGCTGGCCGACGGCTATGCCTATTTTATTGCTGCTGTAGTCAAAACCCAGAAAGGTGCTGTGAGACGGGTAATCAGCACTCTGCTCAGGCATGACCAATGTCACCGGAGATTAGATGAATATCAATACCCAGTTTTTCAGCCGCTTTTTCCCAGCGCTGTTCAGACGGGGTATTAAACAGGATGTCATTGTCCGCAGGGACATTGAGCCAGGAGTTTTCCTGCATTTCCTGTTCAATCTGTCCCTCGCTCCAGCCGGCATAGCCCAGGGTGACCAGAAAGTTGTCCGGGCCCTCACCATCGGCAATGGCCCGCAGGATATCTTTGGAAGAGCTGAGGGAAAGGGTATTATTGATTTTCAGAGACTGTCCCCAGCGGGCAGAAGGTTTTTCACTGGAGTGCAGGACAAAACCGTGTTCAGTATCCACCGGGCCGCCCAGATAAACAGGAACACCGGCAAAGTGTTCGGATAAAGTCTGAGTTTTTACCGGAATGTCCAGCTGCTTGAGTAACTCACCAAAAGATACTTCAATGGGTCGGTTGATGGTCAGTCCCATGGCACCTTTTTTGGTATGCTGACAGATAAAACTCACGGATTTTTCAAACATGGGATCCATCAGTCCCGGCATGGCAATAATTAAATGATTGGTCAGGTTCATTAGAGGTTAAGCTGCCCTTGCACAATTATTTATAAGAAAAACGATTTCCCGACCCATGAGAAAACTGCCAGGTACGTGTAATAACCAGACGATTATTACCCTGTAAAACATCTTCGGGTACTTTGGCAAACGGGGCCGCCAGTTCAACAATACGTCGTGCAGCATCATCCAGAACCTTGTGGCCGGAGGATTTGCTGATTTTAACATTTATAATATTGCCATCAGGACTCAGTGCCACTGTCAGGATCAGCTGTCCTTCCAGTTTCTGACGCCTTGCCTCATCAGGATAGTTGAGATTTCCGAAACGTTCAATTTTTTTTGTCCAGGCTTTCAGATACATGGCGTCCGGTGTGCGCCGGGTGGACGCCGTAATATAAGTCGCCTTAGGGCGTTTGGCGTACATTTTCTGCTGTTCGTCCAGTTCGGCTTCCATATCCACAATTTGCTTCTGCAGATCCGCTACATAATCGGCCACCAGGTCCGGTTTGTTTTTAGGTATGGGCTTCTTCTTTTTGACCAGCTTAGGTGCTTTCTTCTTGGCCGGTTTGTTAACGGACAGTATAGATTTCTTTTTGGGTTTTATCGGCTCCGGAGCGGGGGCAACAGATGGTTTGTCCTTAACAAAATTACCTTCACTGGGCGTTTCACCGGGATTTTTACTGGTTGGCCGGGTTTTGTCCTTGACATTGCCGCCGCCGATTTGATCGGCCTGAGCCAGAAAATCCGGATTTTCCGGGGCTTTTTCGGCTCTGGTTTTAACCAGAACAATATCCAGGGTCTGGCTGGTACGGGGTTTGGGCGGGTCAGGCA
The DNA here is from genome assembly GCA_027009375.1 of Gammaproteobacteria bacterium. Lineage (GTDB taxonomy): Bacteria > Pseudomonadota > Gammaproteobacteria > GRL18 > GRL18 > JANELJ01. The sequence goes on along the minus strand of JALVDE010000451.1, from coordinate 2,278 downwards.
TATGGAAGCTGACGCCAAAGATAATCGCCGCATGCACCAGCACGGTAATAAAAAATGCCGTAAGCAAAATTTCGTTATGCTGTGTTCGGGATTGCAGATAAGGCGATTTTATATGTGCCATAGATAGCTATTATTATTGAAAAAAATGATTCAGGCTTTTTTTAAATTTTGGCGGTATCAGTATTGATTAATAACTGGGTAATTATACCGCTTAGTAAACCAAGTAGCACGGCAAAAGTTATGAAAACCGGTAATAGTTTGAATAATCCGGGATGAGGGATAAAAAAGTACCAGGCCACCAGAAACTGGCCGCAGATATGACTGATTGAGGCAATCAGTGCATAACCAATGGCTGTAGGCTGATATTTTAAGTGTTGTCTAAAAGGCCATTGAACAATATAAAGACTGGCCAGGCTCAGCAGCGCGCCTGACAGGCTAAGTAAAAAAGTTGGTGAGAGAAAGGAACCCAGCAGCAGACTGCTGATCAGTACCCGCAGCAGGCTGACCTGCAGGGCGGTCTGCCAGCCATAACGGATAAAACAGAATAAGGTGATCACATTGGCCAGGCCGGGCTTGATGCCGGGCAGGGGGCTGGGAAAAGCGGATTCAATAATATGAATGCTGATGGCCAGGGCAGCCAGCAGGGCAATACGGTGATCATCATGACGGGTGGTAAAATGCAGCTGCATTATCGCTCTCCTGCCAGGGCATCAAAGTGTTCAGTGTCTTTTACCGAATGACTCTTTACTGCAATGCTGATGCGGTTAGGCAGGCAGGCTGTAGTATCCCCCGGAGTGCTTAGCCAGCCGTGAAACACACAGAACTGGTTCCGGCAGGCGGAGTGAATAAAGCGTGCCTTACCCTGGCTGATTTCAATAATGCTTTTGCCTTTGCGACCCTCCAGTTCCAGCAGCCGTTTCTGGTTCAGCGGATACTGAACCGGTGCCTGAGTATCGATCTGTACCACCAGATAATCGGCCTTGCCGCTGGACTGCTTAAACCACAGGCGATTATACACCCAGAACAGCAGCATGATGGTCAGAACCAGAATAACCAGGTCAGCGCCGTTTATACGGAGTGCGAAAGTGCTGGATAATGTTTGCTGGTCAGGTTTCTGCTCGGGCTTCATTGCAAGCCTTATTTCTGGTTTACAGTATGATTCTGCTGTGCAGCAGAAAGGTGTTTTTTAGCCTTTAGTATCACAACCGGATAATCCACTCTGAGTTGCAGACGGGCAGCCATGTCAGGGGAAATATAAAGGCGCTTATCTGAAGCCATAATCAGCAGGTGTTTTATACCCATTTTTTGTGCAATATCCATGGCAAGTTCAGGGCCGGCCAGAAAAATGGCCGTGGCTGCAGCATCGGCTCGCCCGGCATCGGTATCCAGAATGGTCACCGCTCTGACCCCCTGACCAGGATAACCCGTGCGGGGATCAATAATATGATGATAGTGATGATTATTGAAGGTAAAAAACCGTTCATAATCACCGGAGCTAAACAGGGCTTCGCCATCATGCAGATCTATGGCGGCCAGTATGGCAGGCTGGGCTGGATTTACAGTATTCTGAGGATTTTTTATGCCGATATGCCATGGGGTTGAGGTACCGTCCAGGGTTTTAGACCCAATGGCTTTTAAATCGCCGCCGGCATTAATCAGGGCATTATTAATATGATAGCGTTTAAGAATGGTGAGCATTTTTTCAATGGCCACGCCCTTGGCATAGGCTCCGAAATCCAGGCTGACAGCGGGATTATTCGATTGCAGAAGAAAAGTATTGTCCGTTGTGAGTGTCAGTTTTAAATCACTCATCCGGGGATGACGGTTTACTATTTCCTGTATTTTTCGGGGATCAGGCAGAGAAAAGTTAAAATTTTCATCTTCCAGTTTATCAAACTGCCAGAGCCTGATAAGTTTGCCGATGGCCGGGTTAAACAGGTTATTACTTTGTTCTGACAGCTGACTGCTTTGTGGAATTAATTCGGCCAGTTCCTTAGAAATGGGAATGGCCTGTAAAGCGTCTAGTTGACGATTAACCGAGGCCAGTTCTCCACCCTGCCAGGGATGCCAGAGCCGGTGCAGCCGGTCAAGTTCATGGCTGACGGCATTAATTGCGTCCTGTGCCTGTTCAGGCTGATCGGTGATAATGCTAATATCAATCAGGGTGCCGAAGGCAAATAACTGCTGTTGGTAAAGTTTAGTGGAAGGAGCCTGATGGCAGGCAGCAGGCAGCAGCAGAACACTGATAATCAATACAATTCTGCAGCAATGAATAAGT
>JALVDE010000450.1 GCA_027009375.1 Gammaproteobacteria bacterium | reverse complement strand
GTAACAAGAACAAAAAGCCGTTTCTCACCATCATTTTCTGTCATAAAAAAAGTCCATTAAAAAAAATAAATCCCTATCCCTTTTGAGGGAAAGGGCCATGCTCTTTCTTAACACTTAACACTTAACACTTAACACTTAACACTTAACACTATAAGCTCTTTCTGAACGCTGAACGCTGAACGCTGAACGCTGAACGCTGAACGCTGAACGCTGAACGCTCACAACTCCCCAATAGCCTCCAGCACCTCCCCAATATGCTCCTTAACCTTAACCTTCCGCCATTCCCTAACCAGCACACCGTCGGCATCAATCAGAAAAGTACTGCGTTCAATACCCATATGAGTTTTACCGTACATTTTCTTTTCCTTTATGACATCAAACAGCTTGCAGATGGTTTCATCCTTGTCTGAAATAAGCTCAAAGGGAAATTCATACTTAGCTTTAAAGTTTTCATGGGCTTTGATGCCGTCACGGGAAATACCGAAAATCTTAATGCCTTTTTTTTCAAACTCAGCATAATGATCACGAAAGTCCTTACCTTCCTGGGTGCAGCCGGGTGTATTGTCCTTAGGATAAAAATACAGCAGAACCGGACTGCCTTTATAATCGCTGAGTTTAAACTCTATGCCGCTGGTTGCCTGACCGGTAAAATCGGGTACCTTTTTGCCTACCTCTATCTGACTCATTTATTACTCCCTTATTATTTTCGAGATTAACGGGCGGCTTCAATAGAAGCATCCAGATTCATATCTTCACAGAGATCCAGAAAATCATCCCGCAGTTCATTGATAATAATAGATTGGGGGATGGTGATGATCATTTCAATGGCAAACATAGGTGTTCCCGTGTGCGGGGCAGGGTAACGTTCGGTCTGCATGCTCTGGATATTGATATTTCGGCTGGAAAGAAAATCGGCCAGTTTGTAAACAATACCGGGATTATCCATGGCCAGTACTTCAACTACATAAGGAAGCTGCTGTTCAATCTGGCCTTCAGGCTGGGTGTGTTTGGTCAGGATACTCAGCTTTAGCCGGTCTGCTTCCTGCTGCAGTGTCTGCTCGATTTTATCAAGCTCACCTTTCGAGCCGGAAATTAACAGGATAATAGCAAATTCTCCACCCAGTACCGTCATGCGGCTGTCATCAATATTACCATTGTTCTGTACAATGAGCTGCGACAGTTCATTAACAATACCAGGGCGATCCGTACCAATAGCTGAAATTACTAACTGGTCTTCAGGTTTGTCAGACATAGATTTAATATTCCAGTTGTTTAAGTTGATTTAATTATCGGCCACATAAAACAATAAATAAAGCCCCAATAAAAAATGCATTAAATGCAGTGGTTTTCTGGCAGATAATCAAGGATAATAAGGGATTATTTAAAAAAATCGTGTTTAGCTCTGTTTGATTTGACGTTTGGCCTGACAGATTATTTGACGGCTTTGTTTTACTGGATTGTTGGAGATATTAAATGTTTAGTGGCAGTATGGTTGCTTTGGTGACACCCATGCATAAAGACGGCAGTGTGGATCAGGAGTCGCTGGCCAGGCTGGTCGAGTTTCATGTGGAAAATGGCACCGATGCCATTGTGGCTGTGGGTACGACCGGTGAATCCGCAACGCTTAATGAACAGGAGCATTGTCAGACCATTAAACAGATTGTGGAACTGGCGAATAACCGTGTGCCTGTTATTGCCGGTACCGGTGCCAACTCCACCAGCGAAGCCATTGAACTGACTAAATGCGCAATGGATGCCGGTGCGGATGCCTGTCTGCTGGTGACTCCATACTATAACAAGCCGACCCAGGAAGGTCTGTATCAGCATTTTAAAACCATTGCTGAAAATGTCGCCATCCCGCAAATTCTTTATAATGTACCTGGCCGTACTGCCGTGGATATGTTACCTGAAACCGTGGCCCGTCTGGCGGACATTGCCAATATTGTGGGTATTAAGGAAGCTACCGGTGACTTACAGCGTGGTAAGCAGATTATGGATGAGTGCGGTGATAAGCTGGATGTCTATTCTGGTGATGATGCAACGGCCATGGAACTGATTTTAATGGGGGCTAAAGGGGATATTTCCGTTACCGCCAATGTGGCGCCTAAACTGATGCATGAAATGTGTGCCGCAGCCTTATCCGGTGATCGTGAAACGGCGAGCCGTATAAATGAACGACTGATTCCGCTGCACCAGAAACTGTTTGTAGAATCAAATCCCATTCCGGTTAAGTGGGCTTTATATGATATGGGGCTGATCCCGGAAGGTATTCGACTGCCCTTAACGGTACTGGATGCAAAATATCATGAGGTGATCCGCGATGCAGTGAAACAGGCATCTCTTTCCTGATACAAATAATATAAGCCGCTAAGAAACAGACATAGAGACAAATATTGACCATGACAAGTATTAACACAGGTTCAAAAATGAGTTCATCGACGCAACAAACAAAAAAAATGCCACCAATAACTAAAAGCACTGTAAGAACTGGAAATATTATAAAGCCCTTTGCCAGACTGGCCATAGTGGTAGCTATTGCTTCTGTGCTTGCTGCCTGTGAAAGTTTTTCCGGTGTAGATGATACTTTTGCCGGTCGTAAAGTAGATTACAAGAAACAGAGCCGTGATGTTGAACCGCTGGAAATTCCACCGGATCTGACTCATGCCAACTATGATGAAATGATGGTTGTGCCGGATATTAATACCGGAGGCATTGCTTCCTACCAGGATTATAGTAAGGAGCGGCAGGGCGGTGTTGTGGTGGATAAAGTACTGCCTAAACAGGAGAACATTAAACTGGTTAAGGAAGGCCAGGATGTTCGCCATCTGGTTATTACCGGTACCAAGGATCAGGTCTGGGAAAAAATGCGTGAGTTCTGGTTAAATTCCGGTATGCTCATTAAACGTGAAAACCCGGCTACCGGTATTCTGGAAACAGAATGGGCTGAAAACCGGGCGGATATTCCACAGGACTTTATACGTTCCACATTAAGTTATGTGCTGGAGTCCTTCTATTCAGCCGGTACCCGGGATAAATACCGTGTACGTATTGAGGAAAGTGACGAGCCTGGCAAGGTTGACCTGTACCTGACTCATTATGGTATGGAAGAAGTTATAGAAGACAGCACCACAGAACGCACCATCTGGAAACCCCGGCCAAGGGATCCGGAACTGGAAGCGGAGATGCTGGGACGCATGATGGTTTATATGGGTGTGGAAGAACAGAAAGCCAAAGCCCTGCTGGCACGTACTGCAACCAAAAAGGCTGAACGGGCTACGATTGCCAGAAATGCTCAGGGTAATTCCCGTCTGGTGGTTAAGGAAACTTTCCCCAGGGCCTGGCGTCGTACCGGCGTGGCTCTGGATCGTATTAACTTCGTGGTGGAAGATCGTAACCGTGACGAAGGTGTTTACTTTGTTACCTATAATGATCCGCTGGCCGAGGAAAAAGGCGGTTTTCTGTCCGGTCTTAAGTTCTGGGAAGAGAAAACCGCTACGGACAAGAGTAAATACCAGATCAAGCTATTCCCACGTGGCGATGATACAGTAATAATTGTTCTGGATTCCAATGGCAAGCCTGATACTTCCAAGACTTCTTACCGGATCCTAAACCTGTTGCATGAGCAGTTGAAGTAAAGGAACGCTTTACACAAAAATGGCAAGGAAACAATGACAGGGAATTGTGCCGTGCTACAACAGCAGACACCTTTACAGGTTCTTAAGGAGGTGTTTGGCTATAGTGACTTTCGTGATGAACAGGAAGCTATAATCAATCAGCTGCTGGCCGGTCGTGATGCTATGGTGCTCATGCCGACTGGCGGCGGCAAGTCCCTGTGTTTTCAGATCCCTTCTCTTATCCGATCCGGTACCGGGATCGTGGTTTCTCCTCTGATTGCCCTGATGCAGGATCAGGTGGCTGCCCTGAAAATTCAGGGGGTTGCCGTGGAGTTCTTAAACTCCAGCCTGTCATTTCCCGAAGTGCAGGATATTGAAGCACGCTTACTGCGCGGTGAACTGGATATGCTCTATGTGGCACCGGAACGCTTATGTCAGGAGCGTATGCTGTCCCTGCTGCACCAGATTGATATTGCCCTGTTTGCTATTGATGAGGCTCATTGTGTTTCCCAGTGGGGGCATGATTTCAGGCCTGAATATATTCAGCTGTCCCTGCTGCATGAACAGTTTCCCGATGTGCCCCGTATTGCACTGACCGCCACGGCCGATGAAAGTACCCGTAATGAAATCATTCAGCGCCTGGATCTGGTAAATGCCCGTCTGTTTATCAGTAGTTTTGACCGCCCCAATATCCGTTACCGGATCACTCAGAAAAACAATGCCCGAAAGCAGCTGCTTAATTTTATAACCACCGAACATGCCGGAGATGCCGGTATAGTCTATTGTCTGAGCCGTAAAAAAGTGGACGAAACCGCCCGCTGGCTTAATGAGCAGGGTATTGAAGCACTGCCGTATCATGCCGGCTTGTCAGCCCAGGTTCGGGAGCAGCATCAGGAGCAGTTTATTCGCGGTGACGGTGTGGTGATTGTAGCGACGGTGGCTTTTGGAATGGGCATTGATAAACCGGATGTGCGTTATGTGGCACACCTGGACTTGCCTAAAAGTATTGAGTCCTATTACCAGGAAACAGGGCGGGCTGGCCGTGACGGTCTGCCGGCGGATGCCTGGATGGTTTACGGCCTGCAGGATGTAATTATGCTGCGCCAGATGCTGGCCGGTTCGGAGGCTGAAGAGCATATTAAGCGTCTGGAGCAGCGTAAACTTGAAGCCATGCTGGGCTTTTGTGAAGTCACTTCCTGCCGGCGCAGCAGTCTGCTGGGCTATTTTGGTGAACAGCAGGAGGATGATTGTGGTAATTGTGATAACTGTCTGGAGCCGGTGGAGTCCTGGGAAGGGACAACTGAGGCCAGAAAGGCTTTATCCTGTGTCTTTCGTACCGGTCAACGCTTTGGCGTCAGCTACCTGATAGATGTGCTGCGGGGAAAACGGACGTCCAGAATTGAACAGTTTCGCCATGACCAGGTATCTACTTTTGGTATTGGTCAGGAATTATCTGAAGTGCAGTGGCGCTCGGTGTTTCGTCAGCTAATAGCCAGAGGGCTGGTGGCCGTGGATATGGATGGTTTCGGTTCCCTGCGCCTGACGGAAGAGAGCCGTCCGGTGCTTCGGGGTGAAGAACAGGTTTATTTTCGTAAGGACATCATACACAAAGCAGAGCGTAAAAAAACCGCCTTAAAATCCGGCAGCAGAAAAAGAAACCGTGAATACGATACTTCCGGTGCCAACCAGCCCCTCTGGGATGCCCTGCGTGCCCGGCGTACCGAGCTGGCTCAGGAGCAGGGCGTACCGGCTTATATTATTTTCCATGATGCAACGCTAATGGAAATGATGGAATACCACCCCAAAACCCTGCATGAATTTGCACAGATTAACGGGGTGGGTGCCAGCAAGCTGGAAAAATATGCAGATGATTTTCTGGAAGTGTTAAATTCGTTCTGAGCCGGGAATGCGGGCAGAATGCCCGCAATAAAAAGGTGAAATCAGGACAGCCGGTTTTTCCACGCCATTAACTTCTGCTGGGCGGTCCGGGTTGCCTGAACAGAATTCTGTATATGCTCACTCCAGGTGCTTAGATTACGAAACTGCTCATCAGGATAGGAAAAATCCTGGCAGATATCTTCTGCTTCAGGTACATAACCATCAGCATCAGCAAAACGTTTTACATCGTTACAAAACATATCAAGTTCAGTGTAATGGAACATTGTCTATCTCCTTTGGTTTTGTTCTGGCACCGCCGATTATTTATATACAAGGTTTAATTACATTATTAGAAAAAACAGCCTGTTTTTTCAACGGCGGTTTTTTAACTATGGGACAGAATTTCAGACTGGGCAAGAATTTTTGGAGAAAAAAGCGGATTATTTTTTAATCTAGTGTTATTTCAGTTGCTTGGGGATGGGTGTTAAATAACAACTTGCAAGAATGTTATAAGATTTTGATTTTTCAGGTTAAACGCGGGGGATGATTCCCGCGCTTCCAGATTTATTTATTGACCAGCTCACTCTGTTTAAGCTGAATATAATCGGCCAGAATATGCGCAGCTTCTACCAGCAGGGTACGGCTGTCAGTATCTTCTTTTTCTTCCTCTTCGTCATCATCTTCATGCAAACCAAGAACGTCTTCCTCCTCGTCCAGCTCTTTAATGTTCTTATAAGGCTCCTCACCTTTGGCCAGACGACGGCGGTTTTCAATATCAAGCTGTTCCTGGCGGGATTGCTGGTATTCTTTCTGACGTTTGGCCAGGTTCAGAGAAACCACCTTTTTGTCTTTCTTTTTATCAATGCGGGCAATGGTTTCCTGGATATAACGAAAATCCGGGTTATTGGCGCTGCGTTGTGCATGCTGTTGTTTCAGTGCCGGCAGCACATCTTTAAAGCCGGGGTAGTCTTTATAGTCGGCATTGGAAATTTCATCCCAGGGCAGGGCTTCGGGCAGAGAGCTTTCGCCGATTTCATCCTTATCATAAATAGCCGGGAAATCAATATCCGGTAATACGCCCCGATTCTGGGTACTGCCGCCGGAAACCCGGTAGAACTTGGCATGAGTCAGTTTGATCTGTCCCTGCTCCAGCTGCTGCAGAGCCTGAACCGTGCCCTTACCGAAGGTCTGGGTACCGATGATCAGGCCGCGGTGATAGTCCTGAATTGCACCGGCAAAAATCTCCGAGGCAGAAGCACTTAAACGGTTAACCAGCACCGCCAGCGGGCCGCTATAAACGACCTCATCACTGTCGTCCTGCAGCTGGGCAATACGGCCGTCCGCCGCTTTTACCTGTACGGTAGGGCCGGACTTAATAAACAGACCCACCAGAGAATTAACTTCCTGCAGGGAACCGCCACCATTATTGCGCAGATCGATAACCAGGCCGTCAATACCTTCTTTTTTCAGTTCTTCAATCAGTTTGCGGACATCGCGGGTGGTGCTTTTATAATCCGGTTTACCGGATTGAGCACCCTTGAAATCAATATAAAAGGTGGGGATTTCTATGACCCCGATTTTCTGTTTTTTGCCGTTGTTTTCAATGGTAATAATTTCTTTCTGTGCGGCCTGTTCTTCCAGTTTGACGGTATTACGGACAATCTGAATAATACGGGTTTTGTGCTCATCCTTGCTTTTATGCGGGATCACTTCCAGGCGTACTACCGTGCCTTTTTTACCGCGAATCAACTGCACCACATCATCCAGACGCCAGCCGATAACATCCTCAATTTTGCCG
>JALVDE010000449.1 GCA_027009375.1 Gammaproteobacteria bacterium | reverse complement strand
ACGGTGTGGCGGCACGAGTCATGTCTGCTTTACCCATTCATCAGGTCTGTGAAGACTATATCCGCCGAAAGGCCATCCGTCACCTGGAAAAGGGGCGAGTGGTTATTTTTGCTGCCGGTACCGGAAACCCATTTTTTACCACCGATTCTGCTGCCAGTCTGCGTGGCATAGAAATAGAAGCCGATGTGGTTATTAAAGCCACCAAGGTGGATGGGGTTTATACGGCTGATCCGGTTAAGGACTCCAGTGCCACTTTAATTAAGCATCTGACGTATGATGAAGTACTGCAGAAAAAATTAAATGTTATGGATGCCACAGCTATTGTTTTGTGCAGGGATCATAATATGCCCGTGCGCGTATACAATATGACCAAGGAAGGTGCTTTGCAGAAAGTCATTGAAGGCGGCGATGAAGGTACGCTTGTTGAGTAAAAAAGCTGAGTGAATGGGTTGAGTGAAGGGTGATAAAAGACCAGAATAATGCCTGGTGTTATCCGCAGGAGAATAAAACAGATGATTAATGAAGTAAAAAAAGATGCCGCTACCCGTATGGGTAAAACCATTGAATCCCTGAAACAGGATCTGATGAAAATCAGAACCGGGCGGGCACACACCAGTTTGCTGGACAGTATTACCGTCGAATATTACGGCAGTGAAACCCCTTTAAACCAGGTGGCCAATGTGTCTGTTCTGGATTCCAGAACGTTGTCTATCCAGGTATGGGAAAAACAGCTGATCCCTGTAGTGGAAAAAGCCATTCTAAGTTCCAACCTGGGCCTCAATCCAGCGACTAATGGTGAACTGATCCGTCTTCCTTTGCCTCCTTTAACAGAAGAAAGCCGTAAAGGTTTAATTAAAGTAGTACGCCAGGAAGGTGAAAATGCCAAGGTGGCCATTCGCAATATCCGTCGCGATGCCAATAGTTCCCTAAAGGAACTGGAAAAAGAAAAAGAAATTTCTGAAGATGAAGAACGTCGCGCCCAGGACGAGATTCAAAAACTGACAGATAAGCATGTTAAGGAAATTGATCAGATTCTTGCAGAAAAAGAAAAAGAACTGATGGAAATCTAAAATGCCCGAGGATAAGCCCACTGGTAGCCAGGGAAATGATTTACGCCATGTCTGTATTATTATGGACGGCAATGGTCGTTGGGCCAAAAAACGTTTTATGCCGCGCTTTGCCGGTCATAAAGCCGGACTCAGTGCGGTAAGAAAAATCGTCAGCAGTTGTGTTGAGCAAAAAATAGAGGCTCTGACTCTGTTTGCCTTCAGCAGCGAAAACTGGCGTCGACCCAAACAGGAAGTGGGTCTGTTAATGGAACTGTTTGCCACGGCTCTGACCCGTGAAGTTAAGAAGTTAGACGAAAATAACGTACAATTGCGTATTATCGGCGATCTTTCTGCTTTTCCAGAAAAAATTCAAACCCTGATAAATAAAGCGATAGCCCAGACTGCTGATAATACTGGTCTGGTTTTAAATATAGCCGCTAATTACGGCGGGCGCTGGGATATTACCCAGGCGGCAAAAAAAATGGCTTATGACGTTCAGCAGGGACACCTGTCTGCAGAGGATATCAGCGAAGAAACCCTGGAACAATACCTGTCATTAAAGGATCTGCCAGAGCCGGATTTATTTATCCGCACCGGGGGAGAGCAACGGATCAGTAATTTTATTCTCTGGCAACTGGCTTATTGCGAGTTGTATTTTACCGACATTTTATGGCCGGATTTCTCCAAAAAAGAATTTCAGGTGGCTATTGATTCTTTCCGCTCCAGGCAAAGGCGTTTTGGTCGAACCGGTGAACAGCTTAAGAGCAATACCAATAAAAACAAACAAGAGCAGAAATAATTCATGTTAAAATTAAGAGTCATTACTGCACTTGTTTTACTTCCCCTCGCACTATATACCATCCTGTTTTTAGGCAATCAGTCTTTTGCAGCGGTTATCGGTGTAGTAACCTTAATTGCTGCTTATGAATGGGCCGGGTTTGCGAAATTCCCCTCTGTTCTGGCTAAGCTGGCCTATGTTGTTATTATTGCTACAGTCATTTATTCCCTCTGGTTAATTAATTTTGTTATTTCGCCTATGGTAATGAATGCTGTATCTGCCGGTTTCTGGCTGTTAGCCCTGTTGTTAATTTTTGCTTATCCGGGCAGTGCGTCTTTCTGGAAAGACAGACCGCCGATGATTGCGGTGCTGGGAATTATCCTGCTGACCATGACCTGGTATTCACTGACGGCTATCCATGCTATTTCTGCTGTGCAGATTGGTGAGGGTCAAATTAGCGGACCCTACCTGGTATTATCCGTAATGATGCTGGTCTGGGCTGCGGATACCGGGGCTTATTTTTCTGGTCGGCGTTTTGGTAAAAACAAGCTGGCTCCGGCTATCAGTCCGGGTAAATCCAGGGAAGGAGTGTACGGCGGTATGTTGCTGGCCTTGTTTATTGCCCTGGTTTTTGCCCTGTGGAATAACGCCGGGATGCAGGATTATCTGTATATTACAGGGATTAGCCTGGTGACGGTGATTTTTTCAGTGGCCGGTGATCTGATGGAAAGTATGTTTAAACGCCAGGCCAATCTGAAAGACAGCGGTAATATTCTACCCGGTCATGGTGGTATTCTGGATCGTATTGACAGCGTAACAGCTGCAGCACCAGTGTTTTATATTGCCCTGTCATTGACCTATCTGCATGACGCTCCTTTGACTCTTTTAAATACGCACTAATATGAACTGAGCGGTCGTTTAGCAAATGAGACAAATTAAATGATAAATATTGCTATTTTAGGGGCTACCGGTTCCATAGGCACCAGTACCCTGGATGTTATCTCACGCCAGTCGGATCGCTTCCGGGCCTGGGCCCTGACTGCCAATAATAATGTTGAGCGACTGTATCAGCAGTGTCTGGATTTTGTTCCGGCTTATGCGGTTATGGTTGATGAAAACAGTGCTGAACAACTGGCTCAGAAATTACAGGCTCATCCTGATACCCAGGCCATACAGGTGCTTTCCGGTGCTGATGCCCTGGACAAAATAGCCTCTGATCCGGCTGTGGATTATGTCATGGCGGCGATAGTCGGGGCGGCAGGTTTAAGCTCATCTATGGCGGCGGCTCATGCCGGCAAGCGAATATTACTGGCTAACAAAGAATCGCTGGTGATGTCAGGCGCTTTATTTATGCAGGCCGTCAAGGACAATAATGCTGTGCTGCTGCCCATAGACAGTGAACATAATGCAATTTTTCAGTCCATGCCCAGCCAGTTAATGAAGGCCAATTCAGCCTCATCGACCCAGATGGGCAGTTTGCACGACTTTGGCGTTGAAAAAATCCTGCTGACCGCTTCCGGCGGCCCCTTTCTGAACAAATCACTGTCAGAACTGTCCAATGTTACACCGGATCAGGCCTGTGCTCACCCCAACTGGGAAATGGGCCGGAAAATCTCTGTGGATTCGGCCACTATGATGAACAAGGGGCTGGAAGTCATTGAAGCCAGCTGGCTGTTTAATGCCACGGCCGATGATATTCAGGTGGTGATCCATCCGCAAAGTGTGATCCATTCCATGGTCTCCTACAATGATGGCTCGGTACTGGCGCAATTGGGTAATCCCGATATGAGAACCCCCATTGCTCATGCCATGGCCTGGCCGGAACGTATGGCCTCCGGTGTTGAGCAACTGGATATTTTTCAGGTGGCGCAGTTGAATTTTCAGGCGCCTGATTTTGAACGTTTTGTCTGTCTGCGTCTGGCTTATGATGCCCTGCGTCTGGGCGGCACCGCTCCGGCTATATTAAATGCGGCCAATGAAGTGGCTGTGGATGCTTTTTTGAATGAAAAAATTGCCTTTACTCAAATTGCCAGGGTCGTTGAGCAGACTATGGAACGCTTAACAGTACACAATGTTAACAGCATGGATGTAGTATTAAGTGCCGATCAACAGGCACGGATCATAGCCAACGAATTGCTGTTAAGCTGATATCTGGTTCCTTAAAAAAATGGTTAAAACTGTACTGTCTAATTTATGAATAATCTTGCTACAACCTTACCGGCCTTTATTTTTACCATTGCGTTACTGGTGGCTATACATGAGTTTGGACACTTCTGGGTGGCGCGAAAACTCGGCGTTAAGGTACTGCGTTTTTCCATTGGCTTTGGTAAACCCCTGTTTAAGTTTACCGGTAAGCAGGATGATACCGAATACGTCATTGCCGCTATTCCGCTGGGCGGTTATGTTAAAATGCTGGATGAAAGAGAAGGCGAGGTGCCGAAAGAAGAACTGCACCGGGCATTTAACCGACAGCCCGTCTGGTCACGTTTTGCTATAGTTTTTGCGGGTCCCTTTATTAATTTTGTATTTGCCGTGTTTGCCTTCTGGATGATGTTTGTAATCGGTGTTCAGGGCGTAAAGCCCATTATGGGTCACCTGGATGAAACTTCTATTGCCTGGCAGGCGGGATTACGGGAAGGGGATAAAATTGTGGCGGTAGACGGTTATGCCACCCCGACTCTGAGTGCTGTCTATGAGCAATTATTATCAGCCTTTTTAAACCGCAGTCAGGTTAAACTGAAACTGGCCGATGAACGGCTTATTACCATGAAGCTCAATGAGGTGCCCAAAGATATTGAGCCCTCAGAATTACAGAAAATTATCGGTCTCAGTATCAGGCTGCCCGAGGAAGACGTTATTATCAGTGAAGTGACTTCTGATTCTCCCGCTGCTCAGGCCGGTATGCAGGCCGGTGATCAGGTACTGGCCATTAACGGCCAGCCCATCAGACACTGGCGGGAGCTGGTCAGGGCTGTGATTGATAAGCCCGGTCAGACGATTTCTGTAGAAATACAACGCAAGGTTCAGGACAGGCTCCAGCGCAAGACTTTGCCCATTAAAATAGCATCCGTAAGCTACAATGGTGAAACCATCGGCCGAATTGGCGTCCGGCCCAAGGCGGTTTCGCCCTTACCGGAATCCATGTATGCCATGCATCAATACGGTGTTTTGGAAGCAATTCCAAGGGGAATTGAAAAAACCTGGGATTTATCAGTGCTAACCTTAAAAATGTTAGGTAAAATAGTGCTCGGCGAAGCTTCCATTAAGAATATCAGCGGTCCAATTACTATTGCAGAAGTGGCTGGACAGTCGGCACAAATGGGGTTTGAAAGCTTTCTTCGTTTTCTGGCAATAGTCAGTTTAAGCCTGGGAGTAATAAACCTGCTGCCTATCCCCATGCTGGATGGCGGACATTTATTATATTACCTGATTGAAATGGTAAAAGGTTCACCGGTTTCAGAAGCGGCTCAGGAATTTGGCCTGAAAATTGGTGTGGCTATTTTGATTATGCTGATGAGTGTGGCTTTATTTAATGACTTTAATCGTTTGCTTCAGTAACCTTTATCCTTTATAGACTCTCCCTATGGAAGAATGGCAGGGTGAGGGACGTTGAACAAACGCAAGATAATAATAAATTTAAATTTTTCTGCCCGGTTAAATCGGCTGCAGGAAAGTACAACCATTGATGACTGGAACTCACTAAATGAGACGTGTTTTTTTCTCTATTGCTAACATTGTTAACCTTAAAGCTCACTTTAAAACTAATATAAAAAAAATAGTTTTTATAAGTACAGCTTCTATAAATTCCCTGTTATTTTGTCTCCCCTTATGGGCAATTGAACCTTTTACTATTGAAGATATTCAGGTCGATGGGTTACAGCGTATCTCTGCTGGTACCGTATTTAACTACCTGCCCTTAAGAGTAGGTGATAAAGTGGATGACAGAGCTGTCTCCAAATCCATTCGGGAACTGTTTAAAACTGGTTTTTTCAAGGATGTAAGTCTGGAGCGGGAAGGTAATCGACTGATCGTTTTTGTAGTGGAACGTCCGGCTATTGCTGATATTAAATTTGAAGGTAATAAGGATATTGATACCGAAGAATTAATCAAGGCCTTAAAACAGATCGGTTTTGCTGAAGGCCGGGTCTATGATAAATCCACTTTACAGAGGGTGGTAGAAGAACTGAAACGTCAGTATTATGCCCGGGGCAAATACGCTGTACGTATTGACACCGTTGTTACTCCGCTGGAACGCAATCGTGTGGGTATTCAGGTGAATGTGTCAGAAGGTCTGGTCACTACCATTACTAAAATTAACTTTGTCGGCAATAAAGCTTTTGATACTGAAACTCTGCTCGATGAAATGGAGTTAACTACGCCGACTCTGTTTTCCTTTTATACCAAAACCGATCAGTATTCCAAGCAGAAACTGGCCGGTGATCTGGAAAATATCCGCTCGTTTTATCTGGACCGAGGCTATGTCAATTTTAAAATTGATTCCACTCAGGTGGCCATTACACCGGATAAAAAGCATATCTATATCACCATTAATATTACTGAAGGTGATAAATACACCATTAAGGAAGTTAAACTGGCTGGTGACCTGATTGTTGAACCCAAAGAAATTTTCCCGGTTGTTAAAATTCAGAAAGGCCAGTATTTTTCCAGAAAAAATATTACTGAAACCTCAGAAGCTATTGTCGATATTCTGGGTAAGGCCGGATATGCCTTCTCCAATGTTAATCCTATCCCCCAGGTAGATGATAAAACTAAGGAAGTTACACTGACCTTTTTTGTGGACCCTGGAAACCGGGTTTATGTACGCCGGATCAGTATTATTGGTAATACCAATACAGCAGATGAAGTCATACGTCGTGAAATGCGTCAGTTTGAAAAAAGCTGGATTTCGACCGCTAATGTTGAACGTTCCAAAGCCCGCCTGCAGCGGCTGGGCTTTTTCAAGGAAGTCAGCGTAGAGACCCCTCCGGTGCCTGGCAGCTCTGATTTGGTGGATGTAATTTATACCGTAGAAGAACAGTCTACCGGCAGTATTAATGCCGGTGCCGGTTTCTCCCAGTCTCAGGGGGTTATCTTTAACTTCAGTATTACTCAGGATAACTTCCTGGGAACCGGTAATCGCTATAGTGTGGCCGCTAATACCAGTGATGCTAATACCATTTACAGTATCAGTGTGACGGATCCTTATTTTACCGATGACGGCATTAGCCGTACCCTGCGTTTTAACTGGCGGGAAACGGATCTGGCTGAAGAAAACCTGTCTAATTATACAACGGATAATATCAGTTTTGGGGTGGGTTTTGGGGTACCTATTAATGAATTCGATCGGATTGGTTTTGGGGCAGATTTTGAAAATACCCAGATCAAACTGCCAACTCCTTATGTCGATGGTAATGTAACTTATACGGATACTTCACTTGATATTCTGAGATATGTTTATAATGAAGGTGAC